>JAIQGD010000030.1 GCA_020072765.1 Terriglobia bacterium | reverse complement strand
GGAGACTAAGTCTGTCCCGCCTGATTCAGGGACAGGATGCCAATCCCGCGTTGCCGCTCACCGGGGGATTGCTGGACGGGGTGTCGGGCACGGCCAACCGGCTGGCCAGCGGGGTTCGCCTGGCCAACGAAGTGGTGCACCGCACCGCGCAGGAAAGCGCGGCCGGCGGGTCCGGCGGCGGCATGGGTGCGACGATCGTGGCGGTTCGTTTTTGGGGGGGGCGCATGAGCCTGGCGCACGTGGGAGACAGCCGCGCCTACCGGCTGCGAGACGGCCAGTTCGAGCAGCTGACGCAGGACCATTCCTTTGTGGCCGAGCAGGTTCGCCGGGGACGCATGACCCAGCAGGAAGCCGACGACAGCGCGTTGCACAACGTGCTGATCCGCGCCCTGGGTGTGGATGCCGAGGTGGATGTGGATGTGCGGGAAGACGTGGTGACGGAGAGCGACACGGTGCTGCTGTGCTCCGACGGGCTGACGCGCGAGCTCTCGGACGCGCAGATTTCCGCCGTGCTGGGAGAAATCGAGGATGCCGGGGAGGCTGCCGGGCGCCTGGTGGAACTGGCCAAGCAGGCGGGTGGCGGAGACAACGTCACGGCCATCGTGGTGCGCTCGGCGCTGCGGCCGGTCGGCGCGCTGGCGCGCATCGGCAAATGGTTTCGGGAGTTTGCGTAGAGCGGGGTTTTTTCGTGAGGAGCACATTGGATTTTGTGGAGGAGGGCTGACATGCCGACGCTAGTTCTGAAATTCGGAAACTCGGTGCTCCAGGAAGTGGCGGTGGGATCGCGGGAGGTGAGCATCGGGCGCTCGCCGGACAACGGCCTGGTGATCGACAACCCGGCGGTGTCGCACTACCACGCGCGGGTGTTCCGCGAGGAAGACCGGCTGATGCTGGAGGATTTTGGGAGCCTGAATGGGACGTTCGTCAACGGGCAGCGCGTGAAAATGGTCACGCTGCAGCCCGGCGACGCCGTGGCCATCGGGAAACATACGATCGAGGTGTCGGATTCCAGCCAGGAGGTGCTGGCCACCAGTCATGGGGCAGCCAAACCCGCAGCGCCGAAAATCAACGAGACGGTGATGCTCGACACCAAGGCGCGCCGCGATTTTTTGCAGAAGGTGGCGGCGGTGGGCGAAAGCGCGCAGGTGGCTCCGGCGCGGCTAAAGGTGCCGACGCTGGTGGTGCGCAAGGGCAAAACCAGCCGGCGCGAGTACACCCTGAGCGACAAGCTCACGGTGATCGGAAAATCGGCGATGGCCTCGGTGAAACTGACGGGATGGTTTGCCCCGATGGTGGCGGCACAGGTCAGCCGCCGGGACGACCAGACCTACTACATCGGTGCCGGGGACAAGGTTCCCAGCGTCAACGGCCATCCCATCACCCAGCCGAAAAAACTCTCCCCGGGCGACGTCATTACGGTCGCCGGCGTCGAGTTGCAGTTCGTCTACCGCGACTGAGCGCGCGCGCCCTGCAGGTGGACGTCCAGGAACTGCAAGGACAAACTCCACGCCAGGCGGGCCGCCGCCGGGTGATAGCTGGGGCGCGCATCGCAGAAAAATCCGTGGTCCGCATAGGAAAAGTTCACGTTGACGTAGGGTTTCTTCGCCTTGGCCAAGGCATCTTCGACCGCGCGCGTGTGCTCCAGGGTGATGTGCTTATCCAGGCTGCCCCAGAAGAACAGGATGGGCGCGCGCAAGTCGCCCGCCCGCGGCAGCATGGTCTGGGCGATGCCGCCCCCGTAGAAGGAAATGCAGGCCTGCAGCGGCACGGTGGCCGACGCCAGAAACGACGTGCGCCCGCCCATGCAGAATCCGATGCTGGCGATGCGGTCGGGCGATACCTGCGCCTGGCCGCACAGCCAGTCGTAGGCCGCGCGAAGGTCCGCGGCCTGGCCCGCTTCGGTCAGCGCCTGGAGATGTTGCATGGCCGAGGGAAAATCGTCGTAGCGTCCCTCGAATCCCGGCGCGGTGCGGTGAAACAGTTCCGGAGCAATGGCCACGTAGCCCTCGCGCGCGAAACGTTCGGTGATGTCGCGGATGTGGGCGTTCACTCCGAAGGCTTCCTGAAACACCAGCATCCCCGGGAACTTGCCGTCCCCCGCCGGACGCGCCACGTAGGCCGCCATGGACGTGCCGTCGGCCACCGGCAGCGTGATTTTCTCGGTCGCGATATTCGCCATTTCCATCCTCCGGCTGCCTAGTCCTTCTGCTTCAATTTGAGGCGGCTCTTGTTCTCTTCCAGGAAGGCGCGCAGCGTGTCGGCGGTGTCCAGCAGGCGGACCCACTGCTCGTAATACAGCGTCACGGGGAAGCGGCCGAGGCCGTAGACGCTGACCCCTCCCTTTTCGCCCACGCGGAATTCCAGGCTGCCTTTCGGTCTTCCGCCGGCTTGCTTTTCGAGTTCCGCAATGCGCGCGAGCAGTTCTTCTTTGGTGGGTTCGGCCATGTGTGCATCTCCGTCCGGGAATTGAGCGCCGGGGGAAATCATAGCAGGTTGGAGCGTCAGGGACGAGGGGCGAGGGGCGAGGGATGACGATCCTCGTCGGGTCGTCAGGATTCGGCGGTAGCGGCGCGAGTGCCGAGAGTGTCCGCGACAATGCGGCCGTCGAAAAGATGAATGGTGCGATCGGCGATGCTGGCATAGCGCGGGTCGTGCGTGACCATGCAGATCGTGGCTCCCTCGCCGTGCAACTGGCGCAAGAGGTCCATCACCGCTTCGCTGCTCTTGGAGTCGAGATTTCCCGTGGGCTCATCCGCCAGCAGGATGGAAGGCTGGCCGGCCAGCGCCCGCGCCACCGCCACACGCTGTTGCTGGCCGCCCGAAAGCTGCGCCGGGTAATGCTTCATCCGATGAGCCATGCCCACCCGATCGAGAACCTCCTGGACTCGACGCTTGCGTTCCGCCGCGCCCATGCTGCGGTAGGTGAGCGGCAGTTCGACGTTCTCGTACACGGTGAGGTCGCCGATCAAGTTGAACGCCTGAAAGATGAAGCCAATCTCGCGATTGCGAATGCGCGTGCGGTCGGCGAGCGAAAGGTTCGCCACGTGATCGCTGTGAATCCAGTAGTTGCCATCGGTTGGGGCGTCCAGCAGGCCGAGAATCGAAAGGAGCGTTGATTTGCCACAGCCGGATGGCCCCGCAATCGAAAGGAATTCGCCGGGCTGAATTTCGAGATGAACATCGCTAAGAGCATGGGTCTCGATCTCGTCAGTCTGAAATACCTTGGTGATGTCTTCGAGGCGAATCACAGGTTGCACGTTGCTGTTCATTGTGCGCTCCTTTTACTATGCTTCGAGACCGAACGATTGCTTACGCTATTGCAACCGCACCCGGTCGTAGCTGTCCCAAGCGGACATGTCCGACAGAATCACGGTATCGCCGGCGTCGAGGCCCTTGAGTATCTCGACCGCATTCACCGACGCGCGCCCCAGTTCTACCCGCACGCGCACCGCTTCCTTCCCCTTGTCAGCGACCCGAAACAAACCGGCCGTGCTATTGGCATCGCCGTGGACCGGCCGGCCGACGTAGAGAACATCGGGTAACCGCTCGATCTCGACGGTGCCTTCGACGCTCAGGTCCGGTACAGCCCCCTGCGGCAACGGACCCGTCAATTCGACATCGACCGTGCGCGTTCCGTTGACGACCGACGGATCGATGCGCATCACGCGGCCCGGAATCATGCCGTTGTGCGTGTCGATCGAGGCTTTCTGCCCGATCTGGAGGTCTTTCGCCTGCGTCTCGGCGATCTTGAGTTGTGCCTTCAACTGCGAGGGCTGCGCCACGCGCGCGAGCACGCTTCCTTGCGCCACCCGCTGGCCGACGTCCACGTCCAACTCCTGCAGCACGCCGTCAATGCCGGGCCGGACGCGCAGCTGGTCCAGTTGGGAACGCTTCAACTGATAGAACGCCCGCTTCTGATCGACATTGGCCTGCTGCACCGCAAGCTGCGCGTCGATCGAGTTCGCGAACGTCTCCACTTCTTTCTCGGCGAGGTCGTTCTGCTTCGCGAGTTCCGCAGCCTGGACTCGGGACTGCTTCAGAATCAAATTGGCCAGCAGGCCGTTCGCCGCGAGCTGTTCGTTCGATTCCGCCGCCAGCTTCGCCGTTTGATATTGCGAACTGATCTGCGCCGCCTGCGTGCGCTTGTCCATGAACTGATTTTGGAGCTGCGCCTTTCTGTTGCTGTATTCCGCTTCCGCGCCCTTCAATTGGTATTCGGCATCGAGCGCCGCTTGCTGGAGTTCCGGATTGCTAAGGACCAGGATCACGGTGTCGGCCTTGACGGGCGTCCCTGGAAGTACGTACCGCTCGTCGATTCGCCCGTCCGTCGCCGCGGGGATCACTCGAATGGTCTCGGGCACGAGCGTCCCCAGACCGCGCACGTCGCGCAGCATCGGACCGCGCTTCACCGTGTCCGTCCAGATCGTCGCGCGATCGACCGCAGGCGCCGCAGGCTTCAGCCGCGCCAGAGCGGTCGTAATGACCACGGCGACAACCAAACCCGAGCCCGCGTAAATGTAGCGGCGGATTCTCTTTCGCCGTTTTGTCTCCGGTCGTGCTACATCCATTGCAAATACCTCACTCATAACGCAGCGCCACCATGGGATCGACACGCGTCGCTCGCCGCGCCGGTATCCAGCACGCCAGCAGCACAACGCCGAGCAGAAACACGACGACACCCGCGAATGTAACCGGGTCAGTGGCGCTCACGCCGAACAACATTGTCACCATCAGCCGGGTCAGAGCGAGTGACGCGGCAAGTCCCACCGCGATGCCAACGAGAGCCATTCTTCCTCCCTGGCTAAGCACCATACGAAGAACGTCGCCTGGCCGGGCGCCCAATGCCATCCGGATTCCGATTTCGTGCGTCCGCTGGGCCGCCAAATAGGAAACGACGCCGTAGATGCCGATGGCCGCGAGCAAGAGAGCGATGGCCGCAAAGACGCCCAGCAGAACCATCGAGAATCGCCTCTCGGCCAGGGATGCCGCCATGATTTCGCGCATCGTTCGCACGTCGTACAGCGGAGCATTGCCGTCGATCGCATGAATTCCCCGGCGGATGGGGTCTACCAGACTCGCCGGCGACCTTGCGGAGCGCACCACCACGTAGGTTGTGCTCGCTAAGATTGGCAGAAGCGGCCCGGCGAGCTGTTTAAAGGACCAGTAGGTTTGGTAGTGCACTGCCCCCTTCGGATCGGTGCCGAGACCCCACTGTCTTACGTGGCCGACGACGCCAACGATCTCCTGGCTGGGGCCTGTGCCGAAGTGTAGCCGTTTGCCGATGGGGTCCTCGCCGGGGAAGATGCTGTTCGCCAGGTCCTCGTCCACGACGAGCACGGGTGAAGCCGTGAGATCGTCCGCTGGCGTGAACGCGCGGCCGCGCAGGAGCGGAATGCGCATCGTCTGAAAATAGTCGGCGCCCACGAAATATGTCAGCGTCAAGGGCAGTTCATTCGTCCTCGCAGGCTTGGGTTTTTCATCGGGCCAGAAGACCGTCTCGCTATCGCCTTCGAAGGGCAGCACGCCGAGATCCACGCTCGCAGCTTGCACCCCGGGTATCGCGGCTACGCTGTCAACGACTCCGTGCAGTGCAGCGTGCGTCCTTTCGGGACTGGACATAATTCCCGGCGAAAAGCTGACGCTGAACGTCAGAAGGTTCTCCGGGTCAAAGCCGGGGTTGACGGCCCACACCTTTTCCAGGCTGCGAATCAGCAGGCCTGCTGCGATGAGAAGTACGAGAGCGAGCCCGAACTCCGCCGCAACCAAGGCGCCCTGAATGCGATGGTGCGCCCCGGTGTTTCCGCGACCGCTTTCCCTCAGGGCCTCCTGGAGATTCGTCTTCGAGAACCTCAGTGCCGGAACCATGCCAAAGAGAATGCCGGCTACTGCCGAGACGCCCAGCGCGAATAGGAGAACGCGCCAGTTGATTCCTACGCGGGCAACCGCCGGCAAGGCCGAGGGAAGAATACTCAGGAGTCCCCGCGTGCCCCAGCTTGCCAGCCCGACTCCGACGGCGCCTCCGGCCAGGACGAGCAGAATGCTCTCGACCAGTAGTTGGCGCACGATGCGGGCTCGACCGGCGCCGAGCGCGGCGCGGATCGCGAATTCCTGCGTTCGCCCGCTCGATCGCGCGAGCAGCAGATTCGCCACGTTTGCGCAGGCGATCAACAACACGAAACCGACTGCTCCCCAAAGCATCAGAAGCGAGGGGCGAATGTTACCTACCAGATCGTCTTTGAGCGGTTCAATCCAGACGGATAATCCGTCGTTGACGCCTGGATACGCAGCAGCCAGGCTTTTGCCGAACCGGTCCATTTCCGCTTGGGCCTGAAGAAAAGTTACGCCATTCTTGATGCGTCCGACGGTGCGCAAGCCCAGACTGTTTCGGCGGTCTCGCAAGAGACCGTTGTCCCACTGGCCCACAGGAAGAAACACATCGTCGAAAAAACTTCCCCGGAACCGTAAGAGATGAACGTCCGACGGGACGACTCCGATGACCGTGTAGTCCTTCCCGTCGAGCGTGATGCTCTTGCCGGAGATTTCGGGATCTGCTCCGAACCGGCGTTTCCACAAGCCTTCGCCGATCAGCACTACGGGCGCGGCGCCGAGTTGGTCTTCCTCCGCGCGAAACGTGCGTCCCAGGAGGGGGCGAATGCCCAGCAGTGAGAAGAAATTGGCGGAAACCATCTTGCCCTGCAAGCGCTCGGGGTCGCCCAAGCCGGTTCGCGTGAAGGATTCGGTGCGCCAGACGGCGATGCTTTCAAAAGTGGCGTTCTCTCGTTGGATGTCGAGGAAGTTCGGATACGAAAGCATCGCCTTCTGGAATTGCGGCCATCTCGCGTGTATGTCCACGATTCGGTCCGGATGAGGAAAGGGAATTGGATTGAGCAACGCACCGTCAATCACGCTGTAGATCGCGGCGTTAGCGCCGATGCCGAGAGCGAGCGTGAGGATAGCGACGGCGGTGAAACCGGGATTCTTACGCAACATGCGGAGGCCGAAGCGGACGTCCTGAAGCAGCGATTCGAGCCAGGGAAGGCCACGGCGATCGCGGTAAGTCTCCTTGGTTTGCTCGATGCCACCGAGTTTGATGAGTGCGTCCCGGCGAGCTTCTTCTGGACCCATGCCGGCGCGGAGATTGTCGTCGATGTGCATTTGCACATGGCTTTCAAGCTCCTCCGCCAACTTGCGGTCTTGCTGTTCCTTGCCGAAGAGCCCGCCAAGTCGTACAAACCACGCCCGCAGCGCGCTCATCGGGGCTCCTCGCCGGGCGACAAGAACCGCGCGAGGATCGCGGTTGTCTGTTCCCATTCGCGGGCTTCCTTTTCAAGCTGTTTCCGCCCGGCGCGCGTGAGTTTGTAGAATTTGGCCTTGCGATTGTTGTCGGAGACGCCCCACTCGGAGGCGATGTAGCCCTCCTGCTCGAGTTTTAGCAGCGCCGGATACAGCGTCCCGTAGTTGACGGAGAGTAGGTCGCCGCTGGTCTGCTCGATGCGGCGAGCGATTCCGTAGCCGTGCAGCGCGCCGAGCGCTTCGAGAGTTTTCAGAACCATCAGCGCCAGCGTGCCTTGCCAGACATCCGTTTTGTCGCCGGTCATGTTGTGTTGGCTCCTATTGGATACCCATAGGCATGGTACATCACGCCCTATGGGAACGCAATAGGGAATGGGTGGGTAGGGGCGCGGGACCAGGGGCGAGGGGTGAGGGGCGAGGGACGAGATGAGCAAGGCCTGCGGTAGCCGTTCACGCTGGGCGGTTGGGCTGGAAGAAGAATCCCTCACCCGGCTCGGATCGCCGGGTGAGGGAGGACGATCCGGACGGGATCGTCAGGATTCGGTGCTGGCGCGGATTTCCTGCCAGCGCTTGGGGCGCCTTTTGGCGTCGAGAACTTTCTTGCGCAGGCGGATGGATTTCGGCGTGACCTCGACGAATTCGTCGTCGGCGATGAACTCGATGGCTTTTTCCAGCGTCATGTCGCGCGGGGGGATCAGCCGGATGGCCTCGTCGGCGGAGGACGAGCGCATGTTGGTCTGCTTTTTTTCCTTGGTGATGTTCACGTTCATGTCGTCTTCGCGCGCGTTTTCTCCGACGATCATGCCCTCGTACACTTCGATGCCCGGCCCGACGAACATTTCACCGCGTTCCTGGATGCCCCAGATGGCGTAGGCCACCGAAACGCCGGGGCGGTCGGCCACCAGCGCGCCGGTGAGGCGCATGGCCATGTCGCCGGCGTATTCGGTCCAGCCCTCCAGCAGGGAATGGATCAGCGAGGTGCCGCGCGTGTCGGTAAGCAGCTGGCTGCGCAGCCCGATCAATCCGCGCGAAGGGATGCTGAACTCCATGCGCACGCGGCCGGAATGATGATTGACCATCTTTTTCATTTCGCCGCGGCGGCTGCCGAGGGATTCCATGACGATGCCGATGAACGATTCCGGGCAATCCACGATCAGCAACTCGAGCGGCTCCATGCGGCGGCCGTTTTCGGTGCGCACGACGATTTCCGGCTTGCCCACCATCAATTCGTATCCTTCGCGGCGCATGGTCTCGATCAGGATGGCGAGCTGGAGTTCGCCGCGGCCGAGCACGCGGAACGAGTCGGTGGCTCCCATGTCCTCGACGCGCAGCGAGACGTTGGTGAGCAGTTCCTTTTCCAGGCGGGCGCGCAAGTCGCGCGACGTCACGAACTGGCCTTCGCGTCCGGCGAAGGGCGACGTGTTGATGGTGAACACCATGGTCAGCGTGGGCTCGTCAATGACCAGGGGCTCGAGCGGGGCGGGAGTTTCCAGGCTGGTGATGCTCTCGCCGATCTGAATTCCTTCCACGCCGGCAATGGCCACGATGTCACCCGCGGCCACCTGCTCGGCTTCGTCGCGGTCCAGGCCGCGGAAGGTGAACAGCTTGGTGATCTTGGTGGGCTGCAGCGTGCCATCGAGCTTGGAGATGGCTACTTCGGTGCCGCGCTGGAGGGTTCCGTTGAAGACGCGGGCGATGGCCAGGCGTCCCAGGAAATCGCTGTAATCGAGGTTGGTCACCTGGATTTGCAGCACGCCCGCGGGGTCGCCCGCCGGGGGAGGAATCGAAGCCACGATCTGGTCGAACAGCGGCTGGAGCGTGGTCGAATCGTCGCCGATTTTGCGGTGGGCCACTCCGGTTTTGGCGTTGGTGTAGATCACCGGGAAATCGAGCTGGTCCTCGGTGGCGTCGAGATCGATGAAGAGGTCGTAGATTTCGTCCAGGACGGCGGCGGGCCGGGCGTCGGGGCGGTCGATCTTGTTCAGCACCATGATGGGCGGCAGCTTGGCGGCCAGGGCCTTCTGCAGGACGTAGCGCGTCTGGGGCAGCGGGCCTTCGCTGGCGTCGACCAGCACGAGCACGCCGTCGACCATGCGCAGGGCGCGTTCGACCTCGCCGCCGAAATCGCTGTGGCCGGGCGTGTCCACGATGTTGATCTTGGTGTCGTGATAGGTGAGCGCGGTGTTCTTGGCCAGGAGGGTGATGCCGCGCTCGCGTTCGAGGTCGTTGGAATCCATCACACGCTCGACCATTTCCTGGTTGGCGCGGAAAATGCCGCTCTGGCGGAGCATGGCGTCGACCAGCGTGGTCTTGCCGTGGTCCACGTGGGCGATAATGGCGATATTGCGAATCGGTGCGGTCATTTTGGTTGTGTGCGTTGAACTGCGGCCCAATCAGAAAAGGTTACCAATGCGGTCCGGCAACCCCGGTCTCTTCTCGAAACGCTGTGGAGCAACAAACGCACTACTAGTTTAGCACGGGCGCGGCGCGCCCGCCATCCGGCAGGGGGTGAAAGCGGCCCTGGTGGCCGCAGGCATGTTTCGGCCATCGCGCGGCAGATCGGAAAAGGCTTGGCGCGCTGGCGCACGCGGCGTATGGTTCTTGGGGTTCGCGGGGGACATTCGCACGGCAATAGGCGAGCCAAGGAGCGTGGCTATGACATCTGATGGGTTGCCGGACGGCGGGCTTCCGCCAGCGGGAGATGCTGGGGGGCTGAGCCCGTTCCAGCGCTGGATGCACTGGTTTCTTCTGGGGCCTCAGGGAATCCGCGCGGGCTGGCGGCTGCTGATTTTCCTCGGGATTTCCACGGCGTTGAGCGCAGGTCTTTCGGCGGCGCTCAGGCATATCCCCGCCATTCACGCCTGGTCGATGGCCCATCGGCTGGGCGCGGGCGTGATAACGCCCGGGGGCTTGCTGTTCACCGAGGGGCTGTCCGTGGTCGTGCTGCTGCTGAGCGCGGCGGGGATGACCCTGGTCGAGAAGCGGTCGTTTGCGGAGTACGGCCTGCCCGGCGCGGGCGCTTTCGGAAAACGTTTCTGGCAGGGCGCGGTTTGGGGTTTTCTGATGGTGAGCCTGCTGATGGGGTTGATTGGCGCGTTGCACGGATTCCAGATCGGCGGCTGGGCGGTGGGCCGGGGCGAAGCCGTGCGCTACGCCTTGCTCTACGCGCTGGGATTTGTGCTAGTGGGCGTCTCGGAGGAATTTTCGTTCCGCGGGTATCTGCAGGCGACGCTATCGCAGGGGATCGGTTTTTGGCCCGCGGCCGGTGCTCTGGCGATTCTGTTTGGCGCCGCCCACCTGGGAAACCCGGGCGAAGCCAAGTTCGGCGCGCTGATGGCCGGGGGGTTCGCTCTGGTGGCCGCCTTTTCATTGCGGCGCACGGGCAATCTGTGGTTCGCCATTGGCATGCACGCCGCCTGGGATTGGGGCGAGACTTATTTTTACTCGGTGCCCGATAGCGGCCTGCTGGCCACGGGGCACCTGCTGAACTCGTCGTTTCACGGCCCGGCGTGGCTGACGGGGGGAAGCGTGGGGCCGGAGGGCAGCGTGCTGGTGTTCGCCGTGCTGGCGCTGTGGGCCGCGATCCTGCACTTTCTGTTTCCGGCCAGGCGCGCCGCGCGGTGAGGTGTGCAGGCCCGAAACGTTTGGCCGGGCCGGCGCATCTATGCAAGACGGCGACGTTTTCGAGCGAGCCGGGGTGACGAAGCCGCACGCCGGCCCGGCGTTGGTTTGACACGCGCCGGTGTTGCCAGTAGAATCGCGGGATTTGAGTGGGGCTGCGGGCCTCACCATGGGAACTCAACGATGGATAAGAAGCGGCTGGAATATTACAAAAAGAAACTGGTCACGCGGCGGGAGGAACTGCTGCGCGGCATCGCACGCACGCAGCGGGAAGGCCGCGAAGCCGACGAGGATCCCACCGTGGATCTGGCGGACAAGGCGGCCAACTCCTACACCAAGGAGTTTCTGTTCGGCCAGACGCACGCCGACCGGTCGCTGCTGCAGCTGGTGGACGACGCGCTGGCCCGCATCCGCGCCAACGCCTTCGGAGAATGCATTTCCTGCCACGAGGAACTCCAGCAGAAGCGCCTGGAGGCCGTGCCCTGGACCCGCTACTGCATCACCTGCCAGGAAAAGCAGGAGCGCGGAGCTCTCTAGTCCCGCGCCCGGCCACGCCCCTCTTTTCTCGCCGCTGAATTTAGAGTAGGGTGTCACGGTACCCGTTCGGTAAACGGCGCCTCCGTGACCCTGAAAAGCGCGCTCGACGCACTGGCCTCGGTGTTGTTCGCGGCGCCCTGCCGCGTCTGCGGACAGCCGCTGCGCAACGCCAGCCGCATTCCCATCTGCACGGCCTGCCTGGAAGGATTCGACCGCATCACCGATCCGCTGTGTCTCGGCTGCGGGCGGCCGTTCGTCTCGCCGGTGGCGGCGGAGGCGGGCCGGCCGCTGTGCCGGCTGTGCCGCGCGGGCTTTTACGCCTTCGAGCGGGCGCGCAGCTTCGCCGCCTACGACGATGCGCTGTCCGAAGCGATCTCCCTGCTGAAGTACGAAGAGGTGACGCGCCTGGGGCAGTGGTTCGCGGCGCGGCTGGCGGAGACCGTGGCGCGCGAAGGCGGGGAATGGCGTGCCGACGTGGTGGCACCTGTCCCCTTGCATCCGGAGCGGCAGCGCGAGCGCGGCTACAACCAGGCGGAGCTGATTGCGCGGCCTCTGGCCAAGCGTCTGGGGCTGCGGTGCGACGCGCGTCTGCTGGTGCGGCTCAAGCCGCGCCCGCCCCGCCTGCTGCTGTCGCGCCGCGAGCGCTGGGAATCGGTGCGTGGCGCCTACGCCACACACCCCGGGCGGGACGTTGACAACCTGCGGGTCCTGCTGGTAGATGATGTATTGACGACCGGTGCGACGCTCGATTCCTGCGCGCGCGCCCTGAAGGATGCGGGGGCCGCCGCGGTGCTCGGGTTGACGGTCGCGCGGGTCTGTTCCTGGCAGGTTGCCCCGGGCTCCCTTGCAGGTCGAGAACCCCGAAGCAAACCGGACGGGCGTCACGAGCATCCATAGCAGGGAAGGAGAGTTGCCTGGGGGCGCCCAGGCGACGCCATGGAGAACCGGCACAAGAGCGGTCTGCGGCCCCGGCCGGATATCGGCCTGAGCGGGGCTGTGCTCGCCTCGCCGGTAGCCCGGCTGCCGGTGGCCGCGCCCAAGCGGATTTCCGTGATGCAGGAACCCGTGCTGGTCCTGAACGCCACGTTCGAGCCCATCAACGTCACGGCGGTGCGCCGCGCCCTGATCCTCATGCTGAAGGGGGTGGCCCAGGCCGAGGAAACCAACCATGCCGAGGTGCACTCGGCCTCCAAGTCGGTCCTGGTGCCGTCGGTGATCCGCCTGCTGAGCTACCGCCACATTCCCCAGCAGAGCCGGGCGCTTTCGCGCAAGAATATTCTGCTGCGCGACCGCAACATGTGCCAGTTCTGCGGGCGCATCTTTCCGGCCTCGGAGCTCACGCTGGATCACGTGATGCCGCGTTCGCGGGGCGGAAGGTCGTCGTGGGAGAATCTGGTGGCGTGCTGCTACGCCTGCAACAACCGCAAGGGCGACCGCACCCCGGAAGAGGCCGGACTCAAGCTGCAGCGCCGGCCGCGCCCGTTCACCCTGCACACCTCGCGGCAGCTGATGCGCCTGATCGGGCATCGCGACGAGAAGTGGCGCAAGTACCTGTTCTACTGACCGCCGCGGCCGGCCGGAAAAAAACAAAGCAACTTTTTCGGGATGCGGGCGTCTAAGTAAGCAAACCCATCTAGGACAAACCCCGGGAAGCGCGGCTGAAATTTCTGGCCCGCTTCCCTTTCCTTTTTTTGCGGTCCCCGGCGGGCCGGACGGTGCCCCGATTTTTCCGGCCCAGGCTTAGTGCAGCCGCGGCCGCAGTCCCTCGGCGAACTTCTCGATGCGGCTGAGCGGGACGATGGCAATGCCCTGGTCCTGGAACAGCCCGGCGACGAACTGGTGGCGGGGGTTTTCGCGCGAGGGCTCCACCTCGGTGATGGCGGTGAATTCGGCGTGCGCGGTGCGCAGGCGGATGCGCTCGGCGGTGTAGGCCAGCACCTTGGCCTGGGCGGGGTCGCGGCCCAGGGCGACGGCGTGCAGGTAGCCGCGCGTGCCGTTGTAGCGGCAGGCGTAGTCCAGGCGCAGGGGATCGCCCGGGTGGGTGAACTCCTCGACGCGGACGCTGCGTTCCAGGTGGCGGAGAATGCGGTGGCGCAGGAAGACGTCGTTGAGGCGGGCGCGGATCCAGGCGCGCGTGTTTTCGAGGATCCCGCCGCGGGCCCAGGCCGGCGGCGCGACGTGGTCGCGGAACAGGCGGTCCATCTCGGCGTCGAAATCCCCGGCCAGCAGGGCCTTCTGCGGGCTCAATTGCAGGACATTGGACAGCGTCTGGCCGAGTTTTTCCAGATAGACAGCCACTTCGTTCTCGGGCGCGCGCAGCCGCGCGTCGAATTCAGCCGGCAAGGCGCGCAGCAGTTCCTCATCGGCGCCGGGGTGGAGCCGCCGCACGCGGGCGATTTCCGAAGGCTCTTCGATCAGGCGCAGGGCGCGGCGCGGCCGGGCCGGGTTTGCGGAGCCGGGGACTTCCTCCAGCAGCACGCCGATGTTGACCCACTCGTCGCGGACGAGGTTGGGGGTGTAGCGCAGGATCCGGTAGCGGAGCGTCGTGTGTGCTTCGGTCATGGTTCACGTCCAGTGGGGAAAGGGTTGGGCCGACGACTTCCAGGCCGCACGGATCAGCTCGCGGACCCGCTGGCGCCGCCGCAGGAGCTGTTCGAGCAACTGTTCCAGCGCGTCCAGCTGGAAATCGTACCACTCGGGGGGAATCTCGCTGGCGGCCTGTTCCAGCACGCTTTCCGTCATTTTTTCCTCCAGGCGCGCCAGCCAGGGCTCAAACGACTCCATGCCGCGCACCGATTCGTAGACGCGGTGCCGCGCGTAGAGCCCGCGCAGGGGCGCATCGGGAAAATTCCATTCGCCGGCGTTGAAGCAGAAGCCGTGGTCGATCATCTGGGCCTGGTAGCGCGGCTCGCCCCGGGCGCGGAAGAAGATGGCCTGGCGGCCGTTGGTGTTGCAGGTCCATTTGTCGAAGACCAGCACGCCGCAGAAATCGGCGAGGTTCGCCACCTCCCGCAGCTGCTCGTCGGGAAGAAAGTCGTAGGCCACGGTCTGGGCCGGCGAGCCCGGATAGCGCGAGCCGAACTGCTGCCCGGCCCGGCAGCGCGCGCTGTGCCGCCCCAGCTGCATCACCAGGTCTTCGGTGTGCTCGATCAAGCTGGCCTGCACTTCCACGACGGCGGCGGCCGGCGTGGGCAGTCCCAGGCGGGCCGCCAACCGTGTCCCCAGCAATTCATTTACCAGAATGCGCGGGCCCTGCGGGTTGTTCTGGAACTTGACCACGTAGTAGCCCTCGTCCTCGCAACGCATCAGTTGCGACTGGGCTCCTCCGCGCATTCTCCGGATTTGCTCGATGGCCCGCGGCATTGGGCCGTATGCTAGCTATCGAAAGGGGATTACCGCAAGGGGAACATTTCAAATCGGGAAATGGCCGCCGGGCGGCCCGGCGTGGCGCGAGGGTCGCAGGCGATGGCACACCGCCTGAAAAACAACGCCTGCCGAAGCAGG
The DNA here is from genome assembly GCA_020072765.1 of Terriglobia bacterium. Lineage (GTDB taxonomy): Bacteria > Acidobacteriota > Terriglobia > Acidiferrales > UBA7541 > Palsa-295. The sequence continues at coordinate 13,937 of JAIQGD010000030.1, read as the reverse complement.
AACGCGCGCCACCCCGCCCGGCGCGGGCGCCAAGCCGCCGGCTGGCACGCTTCGAAACCGCTCGTCCGCCGGACTGCCCGCACGCCCGTTACCCCGCAGTGCGGGGTGCCTCAGCGCCTCTTGCGACGGCCGCCCTTTTTCGCGCGCGCCTTCTTGGCCTTGCGTTTCGGCTTGGCCTTGGCTTTCTTCCGCGGAGCTGCCTTTTTGGGCTTCTTGGCCTTCTTGGCTTTTTTGGCCTTCCGTGCGGGCGCGGGTTTGCGCCGAGCCGGCGCCGCCGCAGCCGGAGCTTCCTCCTCGGCGGGCTCTTCCTCGACGATTACCTCTTCGACTTCTTCTTCTACCAGATCCTGCCCCTGTTCCAGCCCTTCTTCTTCCTCGTCGTAGCGGGGCAATTCGTCGTCTTCCTCATCGTGCATCTTGGCGTAAAACATTTCGATCCTCCGTAAGGGCTCTCGGGAAAGGCCTTCACTCCTCGCGCTTATAAACGGAGTGTTGGAACTTTGTCAAGGCGCAAAGAGCCGAAAATTCAGATGGTTACCTGTTGGGCCAGGCGCCGGGGGCGCCCCACAGGGCGGCCCGGCACTTCGTATCTTGTATAGACTACGTTGGTTAGACCCGTAATCCAGAGCCCAAAAAAGCCCCGTTCAGCGCCGGATCGTCAGCACGTCGCCGGCCTGCAGATCACGCTCGGCCAGGAAGGCGTTCCACTGCCGCAGGGCCGAGACCGTCGTCTGGTACTGACGCGCAATCGAATAGAGTGTCTCGCCCGGCTTGACGCGATATTCCAGCGTGGAGGCTGCTTCCGATCCGTGCTCGGCCACGCTCTTCATCGCCAGGTGTCCGCGCGTGGTGCCCGGGGACACGCCCCCGGCGTAGATGCGCAGCCGCGCGCCGCGCGCCACGTGGCCGCCGCGGATATGGTTCCAGCGCTTCAGTTCCTCCACGGTCACGTCAAAGCGGTCCGCAATTCCTTCCAGGGTGTCGCCCCGCTGCACGCGGTAGCGCACCAGCCGCGCCGCCGGAGGCGGGGTCGGCACATTCAGCAGGAAGCCCGCCGCCACCGTGGCGTGCGCGTCCAGATGATTGGCGTCGGCCAGCGCCGCGACGGTCACGCGATACTGCCGCGCAATCTCCGCCAGCGTCTCGCCCGAGGTGACGCCATGGAGCCGCCAGCTGGTCCACTTGTCCTCGGGAACCTGCGCGATGTTCTGCTGGAAGGCCTTGGCCGCGCCCGCCGGCAGCCGCAGTTCAAAACCCGATTCCTTGGGCGTGAGGCCGTGCAGCAACTGCGGATTGAGAAGCTGCAGGTCGTCGACGTCGGCGCCCGAGGCATCGGCGGCCAGACGCAGGCTGACGGCATGCGGCAGCGAGATGGTCTCGGCCACCGGCGGCTTCTCCGGATCAATCTGCACTCCGTACAGAGCCGGATCCTTGGCCACCAGCGCCAGCGCCAGAATAATGGGCACGTAGTTCTGGGTCTGCTTCGGCAGGGCCTGGCGTTTCTGCAGCTCCCAGAAATCGGCATAGCCGGTGCGCTGCACCGCCTTCACGACCGTTCCGGGCCCGGCGTTGTAGGCGGCCATGACCAGATACCAGTCGCCGAACATGGCGTAGAGGTCGCGCATATGGCGGGCCGCGGCGCGCGTGGCTTTTTCCGGATCGCTGCGCTCGTCCACCCAGTAGCTCCGCTCCAGATCGTACTGCTCGCCGCGGAACGGCATGAACTGCCAGATGCCGCGCGCGCCGGAGCGGGACACCGCCCGCGGCTGAAACGCACTTTCGGCCTGCGCCAGATAGATCAGGTCCTGCGGCACGCCTTCTTCCCGGAGCACGCGCCGGATCATCTCGCTGTAGCGGCCGGCGCGCTCCAGTCCATGTTCGACAATGGCCCGGCCGCGCGTCGTGCTGAAAAAACTCAGATACTGCAGGACCGACTGATTCACCGTCAGCGGCAGATCGTGGCGGACGCCGATCAGCTCGTTCTGGGCCTTGCGCGCCAGCACCGGATCGCCCTCCGGCAGATCGATGTCGGCGATTTCGTCAATCACCGCGGGTTCGGCCGGCGGGGCCAATTCGTCCGCGCCCTCGGCCGCCACACTCAGCTCGTCGGAATGCAGCTCTTCGCCCAGCTGATCGAATAATTTCGAAAGCCGCGGGTCGGAATCGGCCTGAAAGCCGCTCTTCAGGATCAAGTCGAGGGCGTGATCGAAATCAGCGGCGGCCTTGGCGGGGTTGCCGGCCTGTTCTTCCCGTTGCCCGGCGTCGAAGCTGGCCTGCACCTTCTCCACCAGGATGTCGATGGCCGGCCGGGGATCGCGCGACGGGGCAGTGGTCGAGACGGCGTGTTCGGGCAGGGGAAGAGGCTGCCGCGCCACGGCGGGTGGTTGTGCTGCGGCCGGCGTCGGCGCCGCCGCGGGCGGCTGCACGCGCACCTGCTTGGAACCGGTTTCCTGGCAGCCTGCCAGCAGAAGAATCCCCGCTGCCAGCAGGACCGAAGTGGTGCCCCAACCCTTCATCAATGGCCTCACGCCCCGCAGGGAATCCTACATGTTGGAGGCCGGAGAGCAGTTTCTGGTGCCCGCCCGTCGCCCCCGCATCTGATCTCAGGCTAACGGAAATCTTACGAGGTACTTACGGGCAGCGTCAATGCCCGTGCCGAACCTGCCGTTAACGACATCAGGACACCCGGTACCACCCCGTTTTTGACCTCGGCGAGCAGTCTCACGCCCTGTATGGGCCTGCGGTGTGTATTGCCTTATAGCATGGTCCGAACGGCCGCGCCAAGCCCCATGGTGACCCGGCCGGGCGGCCTAGCGGAGGGCTTGGCGGAGGTCTTCGATGAGGTCCTGCGGATCCTCGAGGCCCACCGAGACGCGCACCGTGCCGGGCTCGATGCCGACCTCGCGCAGTTCCGCCCCCGACATGCGGTGATGCGAGGTGTAGATCGGCAGGACCACCAGCGACTCGGTTCCCCCCAGGCTGGCCGCCAGCAGAAACACGCGCACGCGGTCGCAGAAACGCCGCGCGCCCGCCAGGCCGCCCTTGTGGTCAAAGGCCAGCATCCCGCCGAATCCGCTCATCTGGCGCCGCGCCAGGCGGTGATCGGGATGGGACGCCAGGCCCGGGTAATGGACGCGCGCGACCTTGGGATGTTTCTCCAGAAACTTCGCCACCGCCAGCGCCGAGGCGCAGTGCCGCGCCACGCGCACCTCCAGCGTCTTCATTCCCCGGATCATCAGGAAGGCCGCCTCGGGGTCCATCGACCCGCCCAGTTGCACGACGTACTGCCGCACCTTGCCGATCAGCGCGGCGCTTCCGGCCGCCGCGCCCGCCACGACGTCGGAATGCCCGCACAGATACTTCGACGCGCTGTGCACCACGAGGTTGAATCCCATTTGCAGCGGCTTCTGCAGCACCGGCGTGGCAAAGGTGTTGTCCACCAGCGAGACCAGGCCCCATTCCTGCGCGAACGCCGCGGCCTTCCGCAAGTCCACCAGACGCAGGGCCGGATTGGTGGGCGTCTCGACGTAGAGCGCCTTGGTCCGCGGGCTCACCAACTGCTCGATCCCCGCCAAGTCGGCTTCCACGTGGCGCACGCCGATGCCGAAGCGGGGAAGGATGTCGCGCATCAGGCGGTAACTGCCGCCGTAGAGTTGGCGCGTGGCGATTAGTTCATCGCCCGCGCGCAGCAGCGAAAACAGCGCCGCCGAAATCGCGGCCGAGCCGGAGGCCGTGACCACCGCGGCTTCGGCCCCTTCCAGCGCCGCGAGTTTTTTCTCCGCCACCGCCAGCGTCGGATTGCCGTAGCGCGTGTAGATGTACGCCGAGCTTTTTCCCTCGGCCCAGCGCTTCATCTCCTCCGTGCTGGCGAAGGTGAAATTCGACGTGCGCGCAATCGAGACGCCCACCGGCGCGCCGACGTGAAAGCGTTCTTCCCCCGCATGGATGGCGAGCGTCGCGTCGCCCAGGCGTTTTGTTTTCGAAGTTTTCTTCATGGTCCCAGCAGGTTTACGCAATTCCCGCGCCACCGCAAGCGCCAATTTGGAAGGGGCAGGGGACGAGGGGCGAGGTGTGAGGGGCGAGGACCAAGAGGCGAGGGGCGGACGAAGTATGTGTGATCCAGGCGGAATGCCAGATAGATAGTGGCTATGAATCCTATTTCGGCGTCATGCGAGGATTCAGGCGGCGGAGAGACAAAGCTGCAGCAAACTCACCCTGCTTCCCTTACGCCTCATCCCTCGCCCCTCACACCTCGCCCCTCGCTCACGCCGAGGCCGCCTCGCCCTCCTCCTCGGCGCGGTGGGGCTTGTGCGCGGCGATCACTTTTTCGGCCAGTTCATTGGGCACGAAGTCGTAGTGCGAGAACTCCATCGAGTAGCTCCCGCGCCCCTGAGTCATGGAGATGAGTTCGTTGGCATAGCTCAGCATTTCCGCCAGCGGGACCTGGGCCTTGATCACCACCGATCCGGCGCGCGTTTCGCTGCCGCTGATTTTTCCGCGCCGGCTGCTGAGATGGCCCATCAGGTCGCCCGAGTATTGCTCCGGCGCGTAGACCTCGACGTGCATGACCGGCTCGAGCAGCGCCGGCCGCGCCTGCTTCATCGCTTCGCGGAAGGCCAGCGAGCCGGCGATCTTGAAGGCGATGTCCGACGAGTCCACGTCGTGATACTTGCCGTCATACAGGCTCGCGCGGAAATCGACCACCGGGAATCCCGCCAGATAGCCGCGCTCGGCCGCGTCGCGGATGCCCTTTTCCACCGAGGGAATCCAGTTGTGGGGGATGGCGCCGCCGAAAATATCGTCCACGAACTCCACGCCCTTGCCGCGCGGCAGCGGCTCCATGCGAATCCGGCAGACGCCGAACTGCCCGTGGCCGCCGGTCTGCTTCTTGTGCTTGCCCTCGGCGTCGGCCTTCGCGCGAATGGTTTCGCGGTAGGGAACCTTGGGAGGCTTCAGCGTCAGCTCGACGTGATAGCGCTTGCGCAGCTTGGCCACCACGACTTCGATGTGCTGCTGCCCGGCGCCCGACAGCAGAAACTCCTTGGTCTGCGGATCGCGCCCGAACCGCAGCGCCAGGTCCTCCTCGAGGATTTTGTGGATGGCCTGGCCGATGCGGTCTTCGTCCGCGCGCGTCTTGGGCTCGATGGCGAAGGTGATCGAGGGTTCCGGAATCCGCGCCGGGGGATAAAAGATCGGCGCGTTCTTGTCGCCCAGCGTGTCGCCCGTGATGGTGTCCTTCAGCTTGTTGACCGCGCCGATGTCGCCGGCATGAAGTTCCGGGACGGCCGTGGCCGTCTTCCCCTGCATCACCTGCACGTGCTGCAAGCGCTCCTGCGTGCCGCGATTGAAATTCTGCAGCGTGGCGTCGTTCTTCAATACCCCGGACATCACCTTGAAATAGCTGACCCGGCCGGCGAACGGGTCGGCGACGGTCTTGAACACCAGCAGCGAGACGGGCTCGGCGTCGGTGATTTTGCGCTCCAGAATTTCGCCCTTGTGATCGGGCGTCGGGTGGCCCGTGACCTTTCCACGGAACGCCGGGGAGGGGAAAATCTCGATGAGAAAATTCAGGATGGCGTCGCTGCCGATGTTGTGCAGCGCGGAACTGGCCAGCACGGGGAAGATGCGCTTGGCCAGGACCGCTTCCCGCAGGCCCTTGATCAGGTCCGGCACCGGGAGCGTGCCCTCGTCAAAGAATTCCTGCATCAGGGCGTCGTCGCCCTCGGCCACCATCTCGACCAGCTTTTCGTGCGCGGTGCGCGCCTGCTCGGCAAGCTCGGCCGGGATCTCCTCGATCCGGGCCTTGCCGTCTCCGTCGGGCGTGTAGAGCAGCGCCTTCATCGTCACCAGGTCGATCACGCCGCGGAAACTTTTTTCGGCGCCCAGGGGCAGATGGATGGGCACGACGCCGCGCCCAAACACCTGCTCGATCGAGGCCATCGCGCGCTCAAAGCTCGCCAGTTCGCGGTCCATCCAGTTCAGCAGGAAGGCGCGCGGCTGGTCGTATTCGGTGGCGTAATCCCACACCTTTTCGGTCACTACTTGCACGCCCGCGACGGCGTCCACCAGGATTAGCGCCGCGTCGGCGGCGATCAGCGAGCTCTTGGTTTCGTTGATGAACGTGGAGTAGCCCGGCGTATCGAGGAAATTGATCTTGTTTTTTTCGGCTTGGCCGGGAGCCTGCCATTCCGCGTAGGCCAGCCCGGTCTGGATCGTGATTTTGCGCGCGATTTCTTCTTCGTCCCAGTCGGTCGTGGCCGTCCCCTCGGCGACCTTTCCCAGCCGCGGAGTCATCCCCGCCGTAAACAGCAACGACGACACGAGCTGGGTCTTCCCCGTGTCGCCGTGGCCTGCAATGCCCACGTTGCGTATCCATTCCGTGCCATAGGATTTCATGGTTCACCTCGATGAAGGATGGAAGTGCGAACTGCGATGACAGAAAAGCGGAACCGGGAGGCGTGGCGGAACTGTCTGCGCGCGGATGCCCGGCGGGTGTTCGCGGCGCCCGCAACGTTGCGGGCAGGCCAGGGAGATGAGAGAACGTCCGGGACAGGCATTTCGTGAGGGGATACCGCGGCGTACGATTTCGCGCTGTGCGATGGGATCAGGATCACGACCCCGCCTCCCGGCGGCTGCGTGCGATCGCCCTGCGGAAAACCGGGATGCTAGCACACGCAAGCAGCGCGCTTCAACCTCGCGATGGTGTTCGCGCCAGAGCGCCTGGTGCGCTCGCCAATTGCTGATTTCGGCGGGGCGGCCCGGCGCTGAACGGCCGCGCCGGCTACTCGTCGCGGGTGATCAGGATCTGGCGGTAGGCTTCTCGGCGGGTGAGGCCGCGCTCGCGGGCGGCCAGCTTCAGCGCGGCTTTGCGGTCGATCCCGCGTTCGCGCATGATTTCCTCGACGCGCCGCGCCAGCGGCACCGCGCCGGCGGCGCTTCCCGCATGCACGGCTTCGCCATCGGGCGGGCCGATCAGCACGACGATTTCTCCGCGGGGCGGCTTTTTCCGCACGGTGTCGAGCAGCGTGTCCAGGTGTCCGCGCAGGAATTCCTCGTACAGTTTGGTGATTTCGCGCGCGATCACGGCCGGACGGTTGCCGAGAAGTTCCAGGGCATCTTCCAGGGTGTCGAGCAGGCGATGCGGCGCCTCGTAGATGGCCAGGGTGCGGGGTTCGGCGGCCAGCGCGCGCAGCGCCTTGCGCCGCGTGGTGGGCCGCGACGGCAGAAATCCCAGGAACACGAATTCATCCACGGGCATGCCCGAGGCCGCCAGCGCCGCCAGAAACGCCGACGCGCCCGGCACCGGCACCACGCGAATCCCGTGCCGCACGCACAGGTGCACCAGGCGGTAGCCGGGATCGGAAATGGTCGGAGTCCCCGCGTCGCTCACCAGCGCGACCTGGGCGCCCTGTTCGAGCTCGATCACGATCTCGGGGGCGCGCGTCATTTCGTTGTGCTCGTGGTAGCTCACCAGGCGCTTGGAGATGTCGTAGTGGGACAGCAGTTTCGAGGTCTCGCGCGTGTCCTCGCAGGCGATCAGATCCGCTTCCTTCAGAATGCGCAGGGCGCGCAGGGAAATATCCTCGAGGTTGCCGATGGGCGTGGCCACCACGTAGAGGCAGCCTTCCCCCGCCTCGCCCGTCTTCGCCTTTGTTTTCGCCTTGGTGGTCATGGTGTCCGCCGCGAGAATCTCCGCCACTCAGCGTATGCCCTGCCGCGCCTTCTTGCAAGGCGCAGCTGCGGGCGCGGCGACGCCCGGCCCAGAGCCAAATTGACACCCGTGCCTGGGTCGGATAATCTATTGAATTCCAAGTCGATCGCGAAGGAGCGTTGAATGGCTCAGGGTACAGCGGTAAAGCACAAGAAGAAATCGAAGTCGGTGTTGAAGAACATTCGCCAGACGGAGCGGCGCGCGGCGGTCAATCGCATGAACCGCACCCGCGTCCGCACCGCCATGCGCCGGATGCGCGCGGCGCTTGCCGCAGGGGATGTCGCGGGCGCGGAAAAGCTGGCCTCGCCGACGTTCTCCGAGCTCGACCGGGCCATCCGCCGGCGCACGCTGACGGAGAACACGGCCAACCGCTACAAGTCGCGGCTGACGCTGGCGTTGAACGCGCTCAAAGCGAAGAAGTAACGCGCCGAATAGATCATTGACGGTTTGCCCGGGCGCCCCGAGGATTTCGGGGCGCTTTTTTTATTGCGGCGTCGAGATGCGGCTGAAGAAACAGCAGATTCCTCACTGCGTGGCCGGACGCCCCAGAAAACCGGGGCGAGAGAAGAAAGTCCGGCCGCTTCGTTCGGAATGACAATTGGCACGAAGGGGCGCGAGAGCTGGGAATTGCGGCGGCCAGATCGCTACCGGGAGCGCGCCACGGGTGACGGTGCGGGAGAGGTCAGGCGCGCGATGAGGAATTCGATCAGCGCGCGCGGATTCGGTTGGGACGACTTCAACTGGCTGTCGGCTTCGGCCAGCGCCACCAGGCCGGCCAGCAAATCCTTCTTCGGGATGCGATGCGCCTGGCGGACGGCCGCCTCGGCGCTTTCCGGCCGCATGCTCAGCTGCCGGGCCGCCTGAAAACCGCTGGTGTGCGCGGGCAGTTCCCGTGCCTCGATCAGCTTGCGGTACATCCATCCCAGCGCCCCGACGATCCCGGCGGGCTGCTCGCCCTCGCGCAGGAGGTTGTCGAGGAAGGCGAAGGCGGCGTCGCGTTTGCGCCCGGCCAGCATGTCCGCGAGTTGCCAGACGGTATTCTTGCGGGCCGCCACGACCAGGGCCTCGACGTCGGCGGCCGTGATGGGACGGCCCAGCGCATAGGCGGCGAGTTTTTCGAGTTCGATGTGCATCCGCGCGGGCTCGCGATCCACGATGTCCGCGAGCAGCGTGGCGGCCTCGCGGCCGATTTCCGCGCCCAGATCCTTGGCCATTTGCTGAGCGAGCGCCGGGGCCGAGGCGGCGCCGATGGTCAGCTCCACGACCAGGGCCTTGTCCTGCAGCAGCTTGTAGAACTTCTGGCGGCGGTCGAGCGCGGCGGCTTCCAGCAGCAGCACGGTCGGCGGCGCCGGAGCGAGCAGGTAGCGTTCGAGCGCCGCGAGAATCTCGTCGCGCGATTCATCGCCGAGTTTTTCGACCGACTCGGCGTCTTCCACCACGATGACCTGGCGCGGGGCCAGCATCGGCAGGGTTTGCGCGCGCCCGAGAATTTCGTCCCAGCCGTCGCCGCGCGCCGAAAGCTGCGAAACGCCCCATTCCCGCGCGCCCTCCGGCACGCAGGCTTCGATCACTTTGCCGCGGCACATCTGGCGCAGGTAGGAGTCCGTGCCGACCAGCGCGATTGCCGGGACGGATTGCCCGCGCGCCAGACGGTCGAGGAGCGTTTCCGGAGAGACGTCCGCCATCAGAAGTTCTCCAGCACGTTGGAAACAATGTGCGAGGCCAGGTCGCGCGACATCCGCTCCAGCGCGGGATCCTGCTGCTCGAAGAAGCTGTTCACGTCGGACGTGATCTGATACTCCTGCCGGAAGACCATGTCGGGGTTCTGATAGACCGGCTTCTGCGTCTGGTGGTCGACGAGCGCGACCTTGGCGTGCACGGTGACGAGCATGGTCGCGACCTTCCCCGTGGTCGTGTTGAACAGCACGGGCGTGGTGTCGATGGAGAGCACTTCGCCTTGCAGCACGCCGTCGGCCGAGGGCGCGTCCGGCACGATGCGATACTTGGACCGGGTGATGAATTCGCGCACCACCGCCTCGGTGAACCGCTGCTCGATGCGGTAGCGCGTCGTGTCGTTCTGGAAGGCGGGGACGGCGATGGTTTTCCATTCCGACGGCAAATGCGCGGCGTGGCCCGCGACGTGGTAGCCGCAGCCCGCGGTCCCGAGCGCCGCCATCAGAACTCCGCACCCGAGCGCCAGGCGCGCCGCACGGCTTCCCCCGGTCTTACTTCGCCGTTTGTGCAACCAGTTCCTCCGCAATGCGGACGGCGTTGGTGGCCGCCAGGCGCAAATTATCGGCGACGCCCCAGATCCACACTCCGCGCGCGATGTTGGGGTCCGGCTCGATGCGCGCCAGGTGGATCTCGCTTTCGCCCGCCACGCTGACGTTGGTCGGCGCGGCCTCGTCTGGTCCGGCGATCTTCACGCCCAGCTTGGCAAACGCCGCTTGCAACTGGTCGGGCGGCACGCCGGCCGCGAATTCCGCGTACGCGGTGAAAGCATACCCGTAAAACACCGGCGCTTGCACCAACTGAATTGCCGGCAGGGGAGCGCGGCCCGCCAGGCAGTCGGCCACATCCCGGGCGACTCCGCTGCGCACCTCGTCCAGGCGGGGGCGGCTCTCCGGACCGTAGCTCGCCAGCAGGTTGAACGCCACCTGCGCATCGAAGACCGGCCGGGCAATGTCGCGGAACGACAACAGGCTGGCCGCCTGGTTTTCCAGTTCCTCGATGCCGGCCTGATCGCGCTCGGAAACAGGAGGGAAGAGCGTCACCACGATCCGCTGCGGCGCGAAGGGCGCGAGGCCTGCGGCGAGCGTGCAGGCAATGATCACCGGCGTGCCCGGAGAGGAGTAGGCGACGCTCTTCGGCGATCCATCGCCGCCCGGCGCGGGGAGAAGCGGCAGCACGGGAGCCAGCGACGGGATCCATGGCATCACCGGCCCCACGGCGGGAGCGGCCGCGCGCCCGGCAACGGCCAGGGCGCCCGTGAGATCGATAATCGTCGCCCCAGCCTGACGCGCCGCCAGGAAACTCGGCCCGGCCAGGGAAGCAGCGCCGGCAAAAAACGCCAACTGCGCGTTCTCGAAGCTGTCCTGCTCGAGCGGGCGGATAAACGTGGGCTCGCCGCCGGCTTCGGCCAGCGTGCCGGCCACCACGCTTTCATCCAGCAGAAGAATATCCATCGCGGGGAAATGACGGTCTTCGAGCACCTGCTTCAGTTCCTTGCCGAGCAGCGACGAAGCGCCGGCGATGGCGACACGATGGGAAGTCCTGGGCCCGGTGGGCATGGCTCAGGCGGGGTGTGAAGCGGCGTGGCGGCGCACCACGCGCGCCGTGTGCAGCACGATGCCGTGCAGCGCGTAGGTGCCGGCGAGCAGGAGCAGCGTGGGGCCGGAAAACTTGACGATCGCGCCGATCAGCAGGGCAAACAAAATGACGAACAGCGACGGGCGGCGCTTCGTCCATTGAATGTCTTTGAAGCTATAGTAGCGCACGGTACTCGACATCAGGATTCCCAGGGCGATCAGCAGCAGCAGCCACAGGACGGAGATCCGCGCGTCGGCGACGGGCGTCTGGAAAAAGTGCACGATGGCGGCCACCAGGCCCGCGGCCGCCGGCGTGGGCATGCCCACGAAGTAGCGGCTGTTGCCGGGAGCCATCCCCTGGATGTTGAAGCGCGCCAGCCGCCAGGCGCAGCAGCCCAGGTAGAAGAAACCGATCAGCCAGCCGAGCTGGGTCAGATGGAGCGCTTCGGGCGCGCCGCCCATCGCCAGCGCGCGGACACCCCAGGCGTACGCCAGGAAGGCGGGGGCCATTCCAAAGCTGATGATGTCGGCGAGCGAGTCGAATTCTCTTCCGAAGGCGCTTTCGGTGCGCATGGCGCGGGCCAGCCGCCCGTCGAGCGAATCGAAGATGTAGGCGATACCGATGGCGATGGCGGCGTTGTCAAAATCGGCGGTGCGTCCATCGAGGGTGGCCAGCACCGCGTAATAGCCGCACAGAAGATTCGCCACGGTGAGGGCGCTGGGAAGAAGATAGACGCCGCGGCGCAGGCGGTGGCTGCTGAACAATCCCCGGGGCTCTTCTTCTGGGCCGATCGGATCTAGGCTGTCGAAGTCCATGTCGCCAGAATGCTCTCGCCGCCCTTCACCTTTTGTCCGCGCCGGACGGTCACGTGCGCTTCCTGGGGCAGCCAGATGTCCACGCGGGAGCCGAAGCGAATCATTCCCACGCGCTCGCCGCGGGCCACCACGTCGCCCGCACGCTTCCAGCATAGCACGCGCCGCGCAATCGCTCCGGCAATTTGTTTGAAGACCACCGTGCCCTGCGGCGTTTCCAGCGAGATGATGTTCTGTTCGTTTTCACGCGAGGCCGCCGAGCGCCACGCGGCGTAAAACCGCCCGGGGTGATAGACCACCCCCGCGATGCGGCCCGCGACGGGCGCCCGCTGCACGTGGACATCCCAGATGGACAGGAAAATGGTGACGCGGTGGCCCATGTTTGCGTCGAACGGCTCGTCCACGATCTCGATGATGTGGCCGTCCGCCGGCGAAACCACCGCCCCGGCGGCCGAGGGAATCATCCGCTCCGGGTCGCGGAAAAAGTAAAATACGAAAAGGCCGAGAAAAATCAGAACGCCCGCCGGCCATTTCCAGCCCAGCGCCAGGCACGCGGCGCCGGCCGCCAGCGGAGGGATTCCAAACTTGTAGGCTTCCTTGACCATAGTGGCGCACGCCCGCTCTCCCTCGGGCAACAACAGTTTCCAGCGCGGTCTTGAGATGGGGCGGCTCTTGCATCGCCTCGTGACGCGCGCGTCCTAAGACGGGCTATGCCTCTGAAGCCGGACGGCATCCGCCTACCGGAATGCTCGCGGATGCGCCCGCTCGAAGACACTGATATTGTACGACAGCTGTAAAGCCCCCGGGCGGGACCTTAGTGGCTCGCCATCTGATGATGGTGAGCGACCATCCACTCCATGCGGTCTTTCAGTTGCAGCTTGCGTTTCTTGAGGGTGGCTTCTTGAAGCAGATCGTCCGCGCTGCGATAAGCGGATTCCAGAATCTGCTCGAGTTCGGACTCACAGCGCGAATGCTCTTCTGCCAGACTGCGAAATTCCGGATCGTGTGCCAACAGGGACTGCCGCACATCCTGGTTTGAATTCGGCATCCATTCCCTCCTGGTTGGAGCGGGCGTTCACATGGCTGTAACAATTACCACAATCCGCTCCCGGAGCCAATAGGCCTGTTTGCAGTTTTGCAGGCGAAAGGAGCGTGAGTTTAGCGAAGGGTCCGTCTGCGGTACTGCGCGACGCAGAGAACGATTCCTCCGATCAGCCCCACCGCGTACGACGCGCCGTGCGCCCACCAGTCGGCCATGAAGCGCGGGTAGGCAGACGGCGCGAGACTGGATGCCACCCACTCTGGCGGAGCAATCGAGCCTCGCCGTGCCAATAGAAATCCAGTCAGGCCGGACAACACCGCAAACACAGCCATCGCAAGAAGCAGTCTCCCGATTGGGCCGACCAGAGCCATAGCCGGTAGTTTGGAGCGCGCGCCAGCACGAGCAGCGATGGCGAGCAAGATACCAAGGAATGCCCCTACCCACCAAGTTGCGATAATCCCCCATCCGAGGCCCAGCAAGGTCGGTGACTGAGTCATGAATACGGGAGGATGAAAAACGGTGAAGTATTCAACGCAGATACGGGCGGTGAATTGGTCGTGCACTACGCCATAGAGGATGGCGGCAGCAATGCAAACGAGAACGGTCTTAATGGATTCCACGGACATCGACCATTATGCCTCATACCTGGCTTCCCCGTCACAGGTGCGGCGCCATCTCGGCGAAGCCGGCGGCGGCCGCAGCCTTATCGGATTTTCTTCCCCAGGTCCAGTAGAAGCCCAGATAGGCGTAATTCTCAGCTTGGCCGAAGGCCGTGTGGCCGTAGCTGAACAGCAGTTGGAAGCCTGGATTGCGGAAATAGTAGTAGCCTCCCACGTCGACCATGGTGGCGGATCTGGTTTGCGCCGTGGCCAGGCCCTCCCGGCCGTGCGAGAAAAGCTCCGTTCCCAGCGTCAGTTTCTTTCCAATGTCCCGCTGGACGAGCCAGCCTCCGTAGGTGAAATTCCGGAATCCGGGAGCGTTGTTCACGTTTTCGCCCACTCCGCCATAGGTCGTCCACGGACCGAAACTTTTCTGGATCCACACGGGGAGCTTCGCCCATCCC
>JAIQGD010000126.1 GCA_020072765.1 Terriglobia bacterium | reverse complement strand
GGCGTCGAGAGTTTCCGCAAGTTGAGTGAGGCCCTCGGAGGGAAGCTCCAGCGAGAGCGCGACAGGTTCTCCCCCGGCCTGGCGAACCGCATCGAGGTAAGGTTCCAGTTTCGCCCGCTCGCCCGTAAGTTCTTCTTTTCGTGTGCGATACGGGACGCCGACGCGGGGTTTGTGGTTCGCCTCAGGCATGGCTCACTCGACATCGTACCACCTGGCCATGCCCCCAGCAACCGGGCGGGATTTACCAGAGCCATTGCGGCACGGTCCCCACTGCCATCTGGGACGCACACGGCGCGCTGAAGCTCTGCCACGCACTGCTTACTCCAACACGCATGGGCAGCTGCCGGCTCAGAGAGCGGCCCGCCTGAAGGCGGCCGCTACAAAGGCTGAGACCCGGCTTCCCGATACAAAGCATCGAGGGGCAAAAACCGCGGAGGCCGCGACCCACAAAGTAGCCTGCGACCGGTTGTTCACGCAGATGGTGAGATTCCCCGCTGCGGGCAGAATGAGCGAGAAACGGGCGCGGCGCCTAGGCGCGGAATCGAAGACTACACCGATACACTCGCGCGCCCCCAGAGCTGTCTGCTCGCCTCGGCCGCCCCGGCGGACAATGCGCGCAGCTTCGCCCAAGCCACCTGCGGATGAATGCGCCCGCCCATGCCGCAGTCCGTGCCGGCGATAACGTTCTCGCGTCCCACGGCGTCGGCGTATCGCAGAATGCGGTCGGCGACCACCTCGGGATGCTCCAGGATGTTCGTTTTGTGCGTCACCACTCCCGGGATCACCGACTTCCCCTCGGGAAGTTTCACATCCTTCCAAACCTTCCACTCGTGTTCGTGCTGCGGGTTGGCTGCTTCGACCGAGTACTGGCTGGCTTTGACGCGCAGCATCAAGTCGATCACGTCCCGCAGCGGCAAGTCGGTGCTGTGCGGTCCCTTCCAACTGCCCCAGCAGACGTGGTAGCGGACCTTGTCCTCCGGGATCCCCGCCAAGGCGTGGTTGACCATTTCCACGTGCGCTTCGGCCCATTTGCGGAACCCGGGCATGTCTCCGCTGATCGAGAAGCGAAGCTCGTACTCATTGACCAGGATGGGATCGTCGAGTTGCAGGGTGATTCCGGCATCGGTGATGGCTTTATACTCCTCGCGCATGGCCTGTGCCATGGCGGCGGCTTGTTCTTCGGGATGCTTGTAGTATTCGCCGGGCAGATAGGAGGTGATACCGGTCACGGCCGACGTCATGAAGGCCTGTTCCGCATGGCTGGCAGCGACAGCGGCCTTCAGGTTGCGGATATCGCGCTGAATCTGCTCGTGGCCGGTGTAGCGGATCGCGCCGGAGTTGACCATGAAGCGGCGAGGCCGCGAGGAAGAGCCGACTTCGGTTGCGTCGCTTTCATAGAACTCAGCGAAATCCTTGCGGTCCTTGCTGGCGCCAAACAGAGCGCTGACGACATCGACGTTCGCGGGCAGGTCGCGCATTTCGTAGCCGCTGACGCGCCCGTAGACGTAGATTGCCCAGGCGCCGTAATCCACCGCGTCGGACATCGGCTTTCCATATTCCCCGTCGTTGATGATGTCGATGCCGGCTTCGCGCTGCTGCCGCACCACATCGGCGATGGCAGCCGTCAGCCTCGGTTCCAGCTTCTCGGCCGGGGCTTGCTCGCGATACATCTCCATGAGGGAAGCGGGCCGCGGCAGGCTGCCCACGTGCGTCGTCAGTATGCGATTCGAGCTTCGTGTCATCATTTTTGGGGCTCCTCGCGAACGAATGGGTGAAACTGCTTATAGCGCGCTTCCGGTAAGTTGACAAGCACGGATCGGTCTCCGACATCCAAGCCAGTGCAACGTCGGAGCGTTGGTCAAGGCCAATACTGGACCCGCTTTTCCGGTTTGCGCGTTAATCGGGCACTGGCCGCTCGGCCAAAGGTCGCGTGCCACCTATTACTGGACAGCTACGACTAGTCTATTGTAACTTCACCTCGAACAACTCCGGCGCTACCGACAGGTACTGCGTGTTATCCGCAGAAAGGAATGGCTGCTATGAAAAAGTTGTTTATGGGCCTCATCCCCCTGATGCTGGTTGCTTTCGTTCTTCAGGCACAGGAAAGCAAACCTGCGGCGCAGAGAGTGCCACCGCTGCTCGATCGCGAGCTCATTTTTGGAAACCCGGAGATAGCCGACGCCCAGCTTTCTCCCGACGGCAGATACATCTCCTTTCTTAAGCCGTGGAAGGACACGCGAAATATTTGGGTCAAGAAAGTGGAGGAGCCTTTTAGTTCGGCGAAGCTTCTGACGACAGAAGCCAAGCGCCCGATTCCTGGCTACGGCTGGAGTCGCGACGGGAAGTACGTGCTGTACATCAAAGATCAAGACGGGGATGAGAACTTCAATCTCTTTGCTGTCGATCCAGCCGCAGCACCTGCCCCGGGAGGCGGCGTGCCGCTTTCGCGCAACCTCACCGCGTTGAAGGGCGTTCGTGTGTTGCTCTACAGCCTACCTAAGCACGAACCCGATATCGTTTACCTCGGGCTGAACGACCGCGACAAGGCCTGGCACGACCTGTACAAGTTGAAAATCTCCACCGGGGAACTCACGCTGATCCGGAAGAACACCGAGCGCATCTCGGCCTGGATCTTCGATCTGAACGGCCAGCTGCGTCTTGCCACGCGTGCCGCAGAGAACGGGGATACGGAAGTGCTCCGCGTCGACCCGGACGAATTCACCAAGATTTATTCATGCAATGTCTTTGAAACATGTGCGCCGCTGCGTTTCGCAAAAGACGGCAAGCGCGTATACATGGAAACCAACAAAGGCGACGACGTCAACCTAATCACGCTTGTGCTACTGGATCCCGGGAGCGGTAAGACAGAGATGCTGGAGTCAGATCCGCTCAAGCGCGTGGATTTCGCTGAGGCCGTCTTCTCCGAGGCCACCGACGAACTGGCGGAGACCGTTTATATCGATACCCGCATGCGGCGCTACTTCAAGGACAAAGGATTTGAGGCTGACAAGAAATGGCTCGAAGGCAAACTGCCCGGCAAAGAGGTCGACGGCACCTCGCGCACGCTCGACGAGAAGGTCTGGCTGGTGACCGCCCACAGCGATACGGAACCTGGTGAAACCTATTTGTTTGACCGCAGGACGCACAATCTCACGTTTCAGTTCAAGATCCAGGAAAGACTGCCGCGCGAAGCCATGGCCGCGATGGAATCCGTCAGCTACAAATCGTCGGACGGGTTGGAGATTCCGGCGTATCTCACGCTACCCAAGGGCCTCGCACCGAAAGGGCTGCCAGCTCTCGTGATTCCGCACGGCGGACCTTGGGCGCGAGACGTGTGGGGTTTTAACGGACTCGCACAGTTCTTCGCAAACCGAGGTTACGCCGTTCTCATGCCGAATTTTCGCGGTTCCACGGGGTACGGCAAGAAGTTCCTCGACGCAGGCAACGACGAGTGGGGGCGCAAGATGCAGGACGACGTCACCTGGGGCGTGAAGTATCTCGTGACGCAAGGCATTGCCGACCCCAAGCGCGTGGGCATTCTCGGCGGGTCCTATGGCGGCTACGCCACGCTTGCGGGAGTGGCATTTACACCCGATGTCTATGCCGCCGCGGTTGATATCGTTGGTCCGTCGAACCTCATCACGTTGATGGAGTCCATACCGCCGTACTGGGAGCCCATCCGCAAGCTTTTCTATGAGCGCATGGGAAACCCAAACACCCCCGAAGGGAAGGCAATGCTGGTGGAGCGGTCGCCGCTAACCTCAGCCGGCAAGATAAGGACACCTCTCATGGTGGTGCAGGGCGCGAATGACCCGCGTGTGAACCGCAGGGAAGCAGAGCAGATTGTGATCGCGCTGCGAGATCGCGGCTTTCCCGTGGAATACATCCTGGCGCCGGACGAGGGTCACGGCTTTGCGCGACCCGTAAACAACATGGCGTGTTTCATGGCGGCGGAGAAGTTTCTGGCCACGTACCTGGGCGGCCGCTATCAGGAAGGCGGAACGCCGGAGACAACTGCTCGCCTGGCCGAGATCACTGTCGATCCGAAAACGGTGGTGCTGGCGAAGAAAGTCGATGCTGCCACCGTCGGCATTCCCAAACCGACATTCGACTTGCAGCCCGGGACTTACAAATACAAGGAAACGATCGATGTCGGCGGTCAGCAGATAACCCTCAGCCTCTCCACCACAATCGCAAGCGGAGCCGACGGCTGGACCGCAAACGATTTGGTGGATACACCGGCCGGCCAAGCCACCGACGTTGCCACTCTGGAGAAAGGCAGCTTGATTGTGCGGAAGCGCAACGTCAAGCAGGGACCGATCACGATCGCCATGGACTTCAGCGATAACAAAGCGAGCGGCAGCATGAACATGAACGGTCAGAACCAACCGATTTCTGCTCAATTGACCGGTCCGCTATTCGCCGACGGCGCCGGAGGCCCAGAGTCCTTCGGGTGCTTGCCCCTTGCGGAGGGCTACAGCGCAATCTTCCGCACTTTTGATGTGCGAACGCAGAAAGAAAAACTGATGCAGTTAAAGGTAGTCGGCGCCGAGAGCGTGACCGTTCCGGCGGGCACATTTGAGAGCTACAAGGTCGAACTTACTCCAGCTGACGGCGGCGCAGGAAAAACAACTTTGTGGATCGCCAAGGACTCGCGTAAACCCGTGAAAGTCTCAAGTGCGGTGCCTGAAATGAACGGCGCGACGGTGAACGCTGAGTTGATGCAATAGGCCTAACTCCTGATTAGCCGGATGACCGAACAAGTACCCGAAGTCGGCCTCGGCCGCGGCTATTGCGTAGGACTCGCACCCGTGGGTGTACGGCGCTTAGACCAGTAGCCGCGCAGGTCGCCGACGAGGTAGAGCGATCCGGTGGCGAAGACGGCGTCGTCCGGGGAGGCCGCGGCGATGGCGCGTTCGAGCGCTTCGGCGGGATCCGGGACGATGGCGGAATGCTTGGCCAGGTGAGCGGTCATTT
>JAIQGD010000029.1 GCA_020072765.1 Terriglobia bacterium | reverse complement strand
TACGCGCCGGCGGCGATCATCAGGGTCAAGAGCGGGAAGGCGATGCCGATGGTCTTGTAGGTCCGGCTGTCGAGGCGCCCGGCCGAGGGCAACATCTCCTGCAATCCTTCCCTTCTCCACTTCAACATCAGGTAGAGCAGCGAGGCCATCAGGCCCGCGATCAGCCCGGAGAGGATGAAGGGGCTGGTGGAGAGCCGGGTGGCGAAGAGACCGTCGGCCATGGGGGAGGGATAGGCGCCGTCGCGGGCGCGGGTGATGAAGGCCGCCGTGGCCAGCACCTGGAAGAGCATGCCGACGAAGAAGGCGGCGTCGGCCATGCGGTACTTGTTCTCATCGCCGGCAAACCATCCCCAAAAGTAGAGGCCGGTGGGAACCAGGGTGACGATCATGGCCAGCAGGAACATCCATCCCAGATTGGGGATGACGACCATCAGCGACTGCCCGCGCTGGATGATGAACTCGCTGTTGCTCTGGGGGTCGAAGGCGGCGACCTTGAGGCCGCCCTCGGCGAAGCGCGTGATGATGGCGGCGTAGATGAGACTGACGAACACGCTGGTATTGGCCAGGAACGATTCCGTGCGCATGTTGTCCTGGATGAGGAACATCATGGCCAGGGCGAAGCTGACGGCGCAGGCGGCATAAGACAGCATGGCGAGGGTGACGTGGATGTGCAGCCAGGTGGATTGCAGCGCCGGCACCAGCGGGTGAATGTCGGAGGGCAGCAACTGCATGAGGATGATGCCCAGCGCGGCCAGCGGCATGGTGATGGTCCCGACCACTTTCACGCCATAGCGCTTCTGCACGAACAGGGTCAGCACGGCGATGGACCAGACAAACGCGAGCAGCATCTCGTAGATGCTGGAGAAGGGGGCGTGTCCGGCGACGTACCAGCGGTGCGCGCCGGCGATTCGCGCGGCGCTGGCGCAGGGCATCCGGAAGGTCACCGACGGCCTGCAAAGCGTTCTGGTGGAAATGATCGGTCCGCTGGAATGGAAAGGCTTTGATTCCGAAGGGCTCCTGTTCAAGAATATGAACTCGCCCGAGGATTACGAGGAAGCGCGGGCGCGGCTGGGCGAGCGCGAGAGGCCCGGAGAAAAATGAGCGGCCACTACTTCGAGTTCCGGAACGTCTGGAAATCGTTCGACGAGAACGCGGTGTTGAAGGACGTCAGCTTTTTCGTCGATCAGGGTGAAACGGCGGTGATCATGGGCCGCAGCGGCGTGGGCAAATCGGTTTCGCTGAAACTGCTGCTGGGTTTTCTGGAGCCGGACGAAGGCCGGATCATCGTGGAGGGACAGGACGTCACGGGCTGGAGCGAGGAGCAGTTTGCCGATGTTCGCCGGCGCGTCACCATGGTTTTTCAGGCCGGGGCGCTGTTTGATTCGCTCACCGTGGCGGAAAACGTCGCTTTTCCTCTCCTGAGCCGGGGAGGCCGCCCGGATTGGGAGGCGATCGACCGGCGCGTCCAGGAATTGCTCGAGATGCTGGAAGTCGCGGACCTGGCCGACCATCTTCCGGCGGATCTAAGCACGGGCACGAAGCGCGCGGTGGCGATTGCGCGGGCGCTGGCGAATAATCCCGATGCGATCCTGTATGACGAGCCGACCACGATGGTGGATCCGCTGATGGCGTTGCACACCAGCGAGTTGATCGCGCGGCTCAAGGAGAAGTTCCACAAGACCTCGATCGTCGTCACGCACGACACGCACCTGGGGAAGAAGCTCGCGGACCGCGTGATCTTTCTGCACGAAGGGCGCGTCGCCTTCTTCGGGACGTGGAGGGAACTGGAGCGCTCGGAAAACCCTGTTCTCCGCAATTTTCTCCGCCAGGATGAATTGATTCCCGCTTTGGACGCCACCGCATGAGCGAGCGCGGCCCCGCCGATCCCCGCAGCCAGCTGCGCCGGGTGATGGGTTTTTGGGACGTGCTGCTATTCAACATCGCCGCGGTGCTCGGGCCGCGCTGGATCGCGGCGGCCGCGCATAACGGCCCTTCCTCGATCAGCCTGTGGGTGCTGGCGGCCTTGTTGTTTTTTCTGCCGACGGCCTTCGTGGTGGTGGAACTGTCGACGCGATTTCCCGAAGAGGGCGGGCTATACGCGTGGTCGAAGCACGCGTTCGGCGAATTCCACGGTTTCGTGGCCGGCTGGACCTACTGGATTTACACCTTCTTTTATTTTCCGGGACTGCTGATGGCCAGCGCGGCGATGAGCGCGTACGTGGGAGGCAGAGGCGCCGGTTGGCTGGCGCAGGACCGCGCGTTCCTGCTGGCGGGGTCGGGCGTGCTGCTGTTCGTGGCCGTGTTTTTGAACATCATTGGATTGAACGTGGGCAGGTGGCTGCAGAACGCGGGCGGCGTGGGGACGTATCTTCCGCTGATCATGCTGGCCGGGATGGGGGCCTACCTGTGGCACGCGCAGGGATCGGTGAGCCATTTCACGTGGCGCAGCATGCAGCCGACCTGGAACTGGGACACGGTGAATTTCTGGCCGCAGATTGCCTTTGCGTTTACGGGGCTGGAGCTTTGCTCGATGATGAGCGAGGAAATCCGCGAGCCGCGCAAGACGTTTCCGCGGGCGATTTTGGGTTCGGGAGCCTTGATTGGGTTCGCGTACCTGGTGGGCACCGTCGCGGTGCTGGCGATGTTGCCGGCGCAGACGGTGGATCCAAAGAGCGGGGTGTTTCAGGCGCTGGCGGCGGGCTCGACGCGGCTGGGGATCGCGTTTTTCGGGATCCTCGCGGCGGTGCTGGTGACGGCGGGGAACGCGGGGGGAATTGGCACGACGGTGGCGGGGGTGGCGCGCATCCCGTTCATGGTGGGGATCGACCGGTACATGCCCGCGGCGTTTGGAAAAATTCATCCGCGGTGGAGGACTCCCTGGGTCGCGATCCTGGTGCAGGCGGGAATCTCCGGCGTCGTGTTGCTGCTGATCCAGGTGAATGAGACGGCCAACAGCGCCTACCAGATTCTGGTGGATGCCGCGGTGATTCTCTATTTCATCCCGTTTCTCTACATGTATGCGGCGGTGATCAAGCTTGCGTACCGCCCGGATCGCGCGGCGGGCGGGAACGCCATCCTCATCCCCGGCGGAAAATTCGGCGTATGGGTGGCGGGCTCGCTGGGATTCGCCGTGGTGCTGGCGGCCATCGCGCTTTCATTCATCCCGCCGGCCGAGGCCACCAGCAAGTGGCTGTTCGAGGTGAAGCTGGGCGGCGGAACGATCTGCGGAATTCTTCTCGGGTTGATCCTCTATTGGCGCGGCGCGGGGGGGGGGGCGGGGGAAGCCGCGCGGTCCACGGCGAACTAGAAGCCTTCTTCGATGAGCTTGTTGAGGGTGAGGTGTGAGGAGGCGGGAGATTTGCGGGAGGGGAGGAGGCTCTCGACGTATTTGGCCAGGATGTCGCACTCGAGATTGACGGCGGCGCCGGGAAGCATGCGGTGGACGTTGGTGTGGGCGTGCGTGAAGGGAATGATGGCGATGGAGGCGACGCCGTCTTGCCAGCGGGCCACGGTGAGGCTGATGCCATCGATGGCGATGGAGCCCTTTTCGACGACGTAGCGGCGCAACTCCTCGGGCACGCTGACCGAGAGCCACCAGTTGTCGCCCTCGGGAACTAGGGCGGTGACGCGGCCCGCGCCGTCGACGTGGCCCTGAACGAAATGACCGCCGAGCCGCGCGCTCGCCGCGAGCGGCCGTTCGAGATTCACCAGATCGCCGGGCCGCTTTTCGCCGAGCGAGGTGCGCCGCAGGGTTTCGCCGGACAGATCGGCGGAGAAATGGCCGGCGCTAAATTCGACGACCGTCAGGCAGCAGCCGCTGACGGAGATACTGTCGCCCATCTTCATCTGCGCGGCGATTTCCGCAGCGCCCGCCAGGCTCACGCGCAGGCGGCCGCCATCCTCGGTGCGTTCGAGCGAGTCAATCGTTCCGACGTGTTCCGTGATTCCTGTAAACATCGTGAAAATATCCTTCGACGACGAAGTCTGATCCGCAGCGACGCACGCTCAAATTCGCGAGCGCGGGTGATTTGGAAAACCCGCGCGGAGGGATGCGCGCCATGGGCACCCCGGCTGTCCCCAGGACCTTCGGAGCATAGAAGAGAATCATCTTGTCCACAATGCCGGCGTCGAGCGCGGCGCCATTGAGTTCGGCGCCGGCCTCGACCAGAAGATTCAGGATTTGCCGCCGTCCCAGCTCGGCCAGCACGGATTTCAGATCGAGGCGCCCGCGCCGCCGGGGAACAGGCACGATTTCGACGCCGGCATCGAGGAGCGCGCGCGCCTTCGGTGTGTCCCGCCGTTGCGTGGTGAAAACGACGAGATCGGCATCAGCCGATTTCACCAGCTTCGAACGCAAAGGAATTCTCAGCCGGGAATCGAGCACGGCGCGGAGAAGCGGCCGCCGGCGGCGTTGGCCGGTGCGGTCGGTGAGGCGCGGATCGTCGGCGAGGACCGTGCCGATTCCGGTGAGCAGGGCATCGGCCGCATGGCGAAGCTGCTGGACCGCTTCGTGAGAGGCCTCGCCGGTGATCCGGGTGGCGCTGCCGCGGCGCGCGGCGATCTGGCCGTCGAGGGTCAGTGCGGTTTTCAAAGTGACGAAAGGCCGGCCCGTGCGAATCCATTTGGCGAAGTCCTCGTTCAGCGCCCGGGCCTCGGCTTCGTGCGCGCCCAGGGTCACGCCGATGCCGGCGCGCCGCAGCAGGGCCAAGCCGCTACCGGCGACCGCGGGATTGGGATCTTTCATCGCGGCGTAAACGTGCCGGATGCCCGCGGCGATGACGGCTTGGGCGCAGGGCCCGGTGCGGCCGGTATGAGAGCAGGGCTCGAGGGTGACGTACAGTGTGGCGCCGCGCGCCTTTTCGCCGGCTTGCCGGAGGGCCGCGATTTCGGCGTGGTCGCGGCGATCGTAGGCGTGAAATCCTTCGCCGACCTTGCGGCCGCTTTTGACGATCACCGCTCCGACGCGCGGATTCGGATGGGCCCAGGCCATCCCCTGCCGCGCGAGGGCGAGGGCCTCGGCCATCCAATCGCGAGGAGCGGGGGCCGGTTTAGTCGAAGAGCGAGTTGACATAGGTTTGCGCGTCAAAGGGCACGAGATCGTCAACCTTTTCACCGGTGCCGACAAAGCGGATCGGGAGATGGAGTTCACGCGCGATGGCGACGACGATGCCGCCCTTGGCCGTGCCATCGAGTTTGGTGAGCACGATGCCAGTGACTCCGGCATGGCTGAAGAATTCGCGCGCCTGATTCAGGCCGTTCTGTCCGGTGGTAGCGTCGAGAACCAGCAGGACGTCGTGCGGCGCGCCGGGGACGACTTTGGCGGCGGTGCGCTTCATTTTTTCGAGTTCGGCCATGAGGTTGGATTTGGTGTGGAGGCGCCCGGCGGTGTCGACGATGACGACATCAGCGCCGCGGGAACAGGCGGCGGAAAGCGCGTCGAAAACGACGGCGGCGGGGTCGGCGCCCGATTTCTGCTTGATGAGGTCGACCTCGGCGCGGCGCGCCCAGACCTCGAGCTGCTCGATGGCGGCGGCGCGGAAGGTGTCGGCGGCGCACAGCACGACGCGCGCGCCTTCGCCTTTGAGGCGGTTGGCCAGCTTTCCGATAGTGGTGGTTTTTCCGGTGCCGTTGACGCCGACGACAAAGATCACGCGGGGCGCCGCGGTGGGCTGGCCATCGGGTGGGGCGGCGGGGGCCTCGAGGATCTTGAGGACCTGGCGCTTCAATTCCTGCTTGAGCGCGGCGGCGTCTTCAAGCTTGTGCTGATTGACCTGCTCGCGCAGGGCGGCGAGAACTTCCTTGGTGGTGCGGACGCCGACGTCGGCGGACAGGAGCGCGGCTTCGAGTTGGTGGAGGAGTTCGGCGTCGACCGGGCGGTTGCCGGTGAGCAGTTGCTCGACGCGGGCGGCGATTTCGGTGCGCGTCTTGGCGACGGATTGCTTGAGGCGGTCGAGCAGCGACCCTTCGCGCTTTGTGAAGAGCGAGAACATGAGATTCGTGGCGTGCAGGCTCCCTGGGTACGAAGCACACCATTCTAGCAGAGGAGCGCGTGGAGGAGGCTGCGACCGGGCGGGCGAGGGGCGCCGGGTTCGCGCTTTTGGCCGGCGAAGCAAGCTTCGCTGTGGAAGGCAGCTGAGGGATGTTAGGGCGCTGCAAAGCGGCGGCGAGCCGCCGCACTCCAAAGGGGGGCGCCCACATTTTGCACACGGAGCGAAGGATGGGGCAACCAGCCCATCTTGTCCATGCGATACAGGGCGCGGGCGATGCGACAATCTGCCGCGTCCCGACTGCTGTCCGGGATGCAAAAAGCGCACTGAAGGCCGCGGCGCTACATGCAAACCTTTGGAGCAAAAGCCCCACCCTTCGCAGACGGCGCGAAGGATGGGGCACCCGGCTCTACTCTTCGAACACGGCGCGAAGGATGGGGTAGCCGGCGCTTGGGCGCGGGGCGCGGTCAGACTTCGACCAGTGTGGCGGCGAGGCGGATGCGGCCGGACTCGATGGCGGTTTCCAGAGCGGCGACGACGCGGGGATCGTAGCGGGAGACGACCAGCGACTTGATGCGCTCGACGGCGAACTCGATGCCACTGGCGGCCTGGTAGGGGCGGTCGGTGGTGATGGCGTCGAGGGTATCGGCGACGGAGATGATGCGGGCCATCATGGGGATCTGGTCACCCTTGAGGCCGTAGGGATAGCCGAGACCATCGAGCCGCTCGTGGTGGAGTTCGATGCCGGGGATCATCTCCTTGAGCTGCACGACGGGGCGCATGATGTTGGCGCCCTTGACGGTGTGCTGCTTCATCAGGCCGAATTCCTCGTCGTCCAGCTTGCCGGGCTTTTTCAGGACGCGGTCGTCGACGCCGATCTTGCCGACGTCGTGAAGCAGGGCGGAGATGCGCAGGCGGTCGAGTTCCTCGGCCGTCAATCCGAGGATGTCGCCGAGGACCACGGAATATTTGGCCACGCGGCCGGAGTGGCCTCGGGTATAGGGGTCCTTTTCATCGATGGCGGCGGCGAGCATTTTGATGGAGCCGAGGAAGAGCTCGCGGTTTTCTTCGGCGGCGCGCTTGAGGCGGTCAACGTAGTCCTCGATGTTGCCGGCCATTTTGTTGAAGGTTTCGGCGAGCTCGCTGATTTCGGCGGCGCCGCGGACCTCGACGCGTTCGTGGAATTCGGCGCGGCTCATGGCGCGGGTGGACTCGACCAGGCCGCCGATGGGGCGGGTGATGCCGACGGCAAAGAAGTAGCCCAGCACCAGGGCGGCCAGGGTGACGCCGAGAACAAAGGTGAGGGCCTGGGCGTTGAGTTCCTGCACCCCGGCGTCCATGCGCGCATCATCGAGGCTGCGTTGGGCGATGACGGCCCAGCGAAGCTCGGGGATGGTGCTGTAGGTGCCGATCATCTCGATGCGGCGGCGCGGGTCCTTGGCGGGCACCTTGAAATTGGAAGTTTGGGTGGCGCGCAACTCCTGCGGCAATTCCATAATCTGCTTGGCGAGCGGGAAGGTGGACGAGACATCGCGGCCGGGGACCATCTCGCGCGTATCGGGGTAGGCCACGATCTGGCCGTGGGCGTTGACGATATACACGACGCGGTCGCGCACGCTGGCGTCGCGCAGGCGGGCCTCGACGCGGTCGAGCGAGACCACGGCCGCGACCATGCCGGTGAACTGGCCGTCGTCGAGCAGGGGAATGGAGACCACCAGGGCGGGGCGATTGTCCTGGCCCAGAGCAAAGGGTTCGCTGATGGAATCGAAACCCTGAATGCTGGAGGTGAAGGCGCGTTTCAGAGCGGCTTCGACGAAGGGATCGTGATCGGCGGTGAAGCTGCCGGCCGACTGGCCCTTGGCCTGGCGGTTGACGGCGGTGACGTACAGAATGTGCTGATTGTTTTCGACGAAAACCTGGAGGAGGCGCGCGATCTGCGGGGCGCGTCCGGGATCATCGACGTCCTGAATCCAGCCGGTCAGGGCCAGCACCTGGCGCTGGCTGGAAAGCTGCTGCCGGAGGTTCCGCTGGAATTGCAGGGTTTCATTGGCGAGCGAGCGGGTGATTTCGCTCTGCTGGACGCGCTCGGTATCCTGCAGCTTTTCCTCGCTCAGGCGCAGGACCTGGCGGTGGTAGAGCCACAGCGGTATGGCGCTGACGAGCAGAAGAGCCCCCAGCACAATCCAGAGGATGCGCAGGCGCCGCGTCTTGAAGTGTTTGAACGCTTCAATAAGCACAAGAGTTCCCGAGGGAAAATGCTACCGAAGCGACGCGTCCGGCACAACGGGACCATAGTACTAGTGTTGCCCAATAAGGGACATGGGCCCTGGGCCGCCCAGAAAGGGGTGGTTTCAGCCGAGGGGGAAGCCATCAACGGGGGTGTTAGCGGCGGAACTGGACGCGGTTTTCTTTTCCGGCTAGCAGGCGTTCCATGTTGGCGCGGTGCTTAACGAGGACCATGAGCGAAATCGAGACTGTGCCGAGCGTGAAATACATGGGCGGCGCATATCCGGGAGCGTAGAGGAAGTAGATCAGGACGGGAAATACGGCTGCCGCGGCGATCGAGCCGAGCGAGGAATAGCGCCAGAAGGCCACGATGAGGAGCCAGAGAACAACGGCGGCCAGCACCGCAGTGGGACACAGCGGCAGATAGACGCCCAGGCTGGTGGCGACTCCCTTGCCGCCCCGGAAGCCCAGCCAAACGGGGAACATGTGGCCGGCGACCGCGAGGACGGCCGCCGCGATCATCCAGCGGGGATTGCTGCTCGTCAGGCGGCCCGCCAGCCAGACCGACAGATAACCCTTGGCCGCGTCGAACAGGAGCGTCAGCACGCCGGCGAACGCACCGGCGCTGCGCAGGACGTTGGCGGCGCCAATGTTGCCGCTGCCGGTCGAGCGCACGTCGGGCCCGCCGCGCGCTTTCACGATCAAGAGCCCGAAAGGAATCGAGCCGAGCAGATAGGCGATCAGGGGAATGAGCCAGTCGCGATTCACGCCGCTCCCTTCACGAAGCCGTACGATTGCAGCTTCCTATATTCTGCCCCGGAAGGCCGGAGGATGCTTTGGAAAAGATGAAATTCGGATTCGCGGGCCGATCCGAATGAGCGCTCCGTCAGTTGCTCGGCGGCGCGGACGAGCTGGGCGGCGCCGCGCCCGGCGTCCAGTCGCGCCAGCGTCAAGTGCGGCACAAAGGGGCGGTCTTCGGGCGGGAACCCCAGTGGTTTGAGGGCGAGGTCGATGTCCTTGGCGAGCGGGACGAGGTTGGGCGAGCAGTCGATGCCGCACCAAACGACGCGCGGGCGGCGGGCATCCGGGAAGAATCCGACGCCGCGGAACTGCATCTCGACGGGAGCGGGAGAATGGACGGCGGCGAGCGCGGAGCGAATCGCGGCGAGTTGCGCTTCCGCTTGATCGTCCACATGGCCGAGGAATTTGAGGGTGAGGTGCATGGACTGGGACCGCACCCAGCGGGCTTTGGGGCAGAGCGGGCAGAGTTGCGCAATCAGCTCGCCAAGGGCCTGGCGGACTTCGGCGGGCAGGTCGAAGGCGACGAAGAGCCGCATGGGTTAGGCCCGTCCGCGGGAGGGGAGCAGGAAATGGCGGCGGACGGTATCGAGGGCGGTGTAGGTGGCGTACTGGCGGATGCGGTCGCGGTCGCCGGGGAATTGAAAGCGGCGCTCGCGGGGTCCGTGTTCGTCGGCGATGCCGATGTGCACCAGGCCGACCGGTTTTTCCGGGGTGGCGCCGGTAGGACCGGCGATGCCCGTGATGCCGACGCCGAGCGTGGCTCCGGTGCGGCGGCGAATGCCGTCGGCGAGCGCGAGGGCCACTTGGGAGCTGACGGCGCCGTGGGATTCGATGAGTTCGGGCGGGACGCCCGCGAGGGTGGTCTTGAGTTCATTGCTGTAGCAAACGACGCCGCCCAGAAAATAGGCGGAGCTGCCGGGCACGCTGGTCAGCCGCTCGGCCAACATCCCGCCCGTGCAGCTTTCGGCGACGCCGATGGTGGCGCGGTTTTCGGTGAGCACGCGGGCGACAACTTCCTCGAGCGTTTCTCCGCGCGTGGAAATGAGATGTTCGCCCAGGGCGAGGGCCATGCGGTCGACGATTTCGTCGAGCATGGCTTCGGCGCTCGCGGCGTCGTCGGACCAGAGGCGTGGATGGAGCTGGATGCCGCCGGGTGAGGCGAGGATGGTGGTTTCCGTCTCGGGATAACGCGCGTAGAGCGGGGAAACGCGCTGCTCGACTTCGGATTCGGGCAGCCCGGCGATGCGCAGGTCGCGCGTGAAGAGGCGGTCGCGAATGCCGAGTCTGGCCAGGCGGGGCTTTACTTCGGCTTCGAAGATCGCGCGCAATTCGTGGGGGACGCCGGGAAGCAGGATCAGGATGTGGCTCTGCGCTTCGATCCAGAGCCCCGGCGCGGTTCCGCGGGGATTGGGCAGGACCGTGGCTCCCTCGATGACCATGGCCTGGCGCGCGTTGATCTCCGCCATGACGCGGCCCATGCGGCGGAAGCGCTCCTGGATGCTGGCCAGGAGTTCTTCATCGCGGCGGAGCTTGCGTCCCAGCACGACGGCGACGGTTTCGCGCGTGCGGTCGTCGTCGGTGGGGCCGAGGCCGCCGCAGCAAACCACGACTTCGGCGCGGTCCATGGCGTGGCGGAAGGACGAGAGCATTTCCTCGGGCGTGTCGCCAACAACGGCCTTGTGAACCACGCGCACGCCCATCTGGTTCAGCCCGGAGGTGAGAAAAAGCGAGTTGGTGTCGAGCCGGTGCGGCGTGAGCAGCTCCGAGCCGATGGCGATGATTTCAGCTTTCATCGGGCCGCTACCCGTGCAACGGCAGGCCCTCGACGTCCCAGTCGAGGGTGAAGAGGGCGTTGTTGGTGGTGATCATGGCGCGATGGGAGGGCAGCAGGGCCAGGCCGACAATATTGCTGCCGCTGAGCACGAGTTCGGGCTCGGCCTGTGGCGTGAGGCGCACGATCCCGCGGCGGCCGCCGAACGACGCGCCCACGTAAAGATTGCCGAGACGGTCGAAGGCGAGTCCCTGCGGACGTCCGACGCCGCGGAAGAAGACGCTGACTTCGCCCGCGGGAGTAATGCGATAGATGCGGTCGAAGCTCGAGGTGGTAGGGCCGGTGACAAAGAGGTCTCCGGCGGGGCTGAACGCCAGATGGTAGGCCGCCACGGAGGGCTCGAGCGTGGCGAAGACGAAAATTTCGCGGTTGGGACCGACTTTGAAGATGGTTCCGCTGCGGTCGCCCACGTAAAGATTTTCATCCTTGTCGAAGGCGAGGCCGGTGGCGATGCCCATGCCTTCGACCCAGAGCGCGGAGCGGCCGTCGGGCGAAACGCGATGGATGGTGCCGTCGTTGCGGCAGGAAACGAACAGATGGCCGTCGCGGCCGATGGCCAGTCCCGTGGGGTTCATCAACTCGGTGATGAAAGGCTTGATGGCGTGGTTGGCGTCCACCTTGTAGAGCGAGACGGGAACCTTCTGTCCGCGCTGGCCGCTGAAGGTGACGTAGACGTTGCCGGCGGCGTCGACGGCCGGATTGCCCACCGGATGCAGGTTGTCGGCAATTTGCACGCCCAGCGCGATGGGGAACGGAGCGCTTTCGATGCCGTTCATGCGCACGCGCACCGCTCCGCCCGCCGCGCCGTCGGGCACACGCGCGATCAGGAAATTGTCCGCGGCGAGCACGAGGCTTCCCTCGGCGGAGCCGAACTGCACCTGGGGCCGGGCGTGGTTGCGCACGCTGAAGCCGCTTCCCCTGATGGCGATTTCGCCGCCGGGAAGTGCCGCGCCCGGTTTCACGCTTTCGATTCTTGGGGTGGTGGTCATGGGTGAAGGCAGCCTACAGTTAACAGTTTACAGCCGACAGTGAAAACCGAAGTCACTCCTCAGAGTCCCGCGGCTCGGGCGATCCACAGGCCGAGCGTCGCGTAGATTCCGGCGACCCAGTCGTCGGCCATGATGCCCCAGCCGCCGGGCAGCGATTCCGCCTGGCGCACCGGAAACGGCTTCCAGATGTCGAAGACTCGAAAAAGTATAAAGCCCAGCAGGAGATATTTCCAGTTAAGCAGATGACTCGTCGAGACCAGGTAGATCGACCCTCTGGGCGGCAGGTAGACGATGTACTCACGTATGGGCAACAGCGCACCAGCTATCAACGCAAGATGTTGCCCGGACACCTCGTCAATCACCACTCGCTGCGGGTCGTGTTGGTGCCAGTACAGGGCCGAATGTCCGGCTGCCCATACCCCCACAGATGCGAATGCCACGGCTAACAGGCCTTGAACTAGCGCTAACGGACCCAGCCAGCCCGTGAGAGGTGGACTCGTGAGCAGCCTATGGATGGTCCCCTCGCCGTGAGTGATTGCCAGCGTCCTAAAGAACAGCCATTGAGGCAGAAGAGCAAGCGCAAGGCCAGCGAGAGCGCCGAAGGTGCCGGGGGCGAGGGGGAGATAGCCGAGGCCGGCGGCGGTGGCTACGAAGAGGGCGAAGCGCGGCTTGCGCGGGGGCGCGGCGGAGGATGCGGCGGTCGGGTTTGCCGGGGCGGGCGAATGGGCGTCTGCGGTCATGGTTTGTGGGCGTCTTCGTCGCGCTCGGGAGTCTCCGGCACCGATTCGTCAATCACTGGCTCGCTGATGCGGTATTTTTCGCTGGCCCAGTTGCCGAGATCGAGCAGGCGGCAGCGCTCGCTGCAGAAGGGGAAGTCTGCGTCGGTTTCCGAGTCCGTTGGTTTCCGGCAAATCGGGCATTGGCGCTTCATGGCAAATTCCATTTTAGATTAGCACGAATGGTTTTGACGTGGTGGGTGGGCGGCATCGGCGGTGCGGCGAAAGAAAGGGCTCAAGAGCCTGCGTGGTAACTGGAGTTTAGCGACGATCTGCCGCGTCCCGACTGCTGTCCGGGATGCAAAAGGCGCACTGAAGGCCGCGGCGCTACATTGAAACCTTCGGAGTGCTCCCGGTGGCGCTCAGAAGCCGTTGGCCAGGCCGAGATGGACCTGGGCGAGGAGTAGCGCGACGGTGTCGTACTGCGCCGATATGTGGGTGCGGTACATGGAGGCGTCGCGGTAGTAGCGCTGCATGCGCTCGCCATTCTTGGCGCCGCTGGAACCGGAGGTGCGGAACAGCATTTCGATGGCTTCCCAGACCAGACGGCCGGCATGTTCGAGGCTGGCGAACAGTTCGAGATCGTCTTCCAGCGAAAAGGGCGCGCCGCCCGCGCAGCCCCGGCGGCAGTGTTCGATGTAGGCGTCTCCGGCGTCGAGCGCGAGGCGTCTGGAGGCGCTGACCATGCCGATGGCGAGTCCCAGGGTGCGCTGAAAATGATGGTGCTGGTAGCGGGGGGTGAAGGGCGGCCAGATGGTGTCGCGCGAGCGAATGATTTTTTCGTACTCGTCGATGGCGGCGTAGCCCAGCCCCGTCAGGATGGAGACGAGTTCGGCGTGAAAGAAAGAGAGGCTGCGGCCGGCGTACATCGGGTTGTTGTGCAAGCGGGCGCCGGGAGTTCCTTGCGCGAGATCGGTGTTGCGCATGTCGATGCGCACGACGTGGTTGAGGGGCACGCGGGCTTCGTCGACGCGAATCGAGTTGGAACCGCTGCCGCGCATGCCCAGGATGGCGCCCCAGTCGTCGAGCATTTTCCATTGCGACCGGGGAATCACCGCGAGTCCGATCCCGGGGTGCTTGGGATCGTCACCGGGGATGAGCACTGAGGGCATGAAGTGGGTGGCGTAGGGCGCGCCCGAGGCGTAGGTCCAGGTGCCCTTGATCAGCCAGCCGCCGTCGACCGGAGTCGCGGTGCCGGTGGGCGCGGCCACCGAGGGAGCGGAAAACTCGCCGTCGGGTCCGAAGGCGGCGGCCTGCGCGTCGGCGTCGAAGAACGAGCCGAGCATCAGCGCGTGACCCGCCCCGAGAATCACGCCCCAGGCGGCGGAGGCGTCGCCGCGCGCCAGCTCGATGGCCAGGCGGTAAAAAGTTTTGAGATCGAATTCGTAGCCGCCGAAACGGCGCGGCTGGATGCAGCGGTAGAATCCGGCCTTGTGGAACTCCTCGTCCAAGGCGGGCGAGTGGACGCCGCGGCGCTCGGTCTCTTCCTGCTCGGCGCGGAGGCGAGGCTGCAGGGCGATGGCCCGGCGAATCATCTCCTGGGGCGTGAGGTCGGGCTCGGGGAGCGGAAGATGTCGCTGGGTGGCGCTGGCGCTCATGGGCTGGCTCCTTCTCTTCCTTGGCTTGCTACGAAGAGAGATTCCTTGTTCCGCCAAACCATTCGGAACGCACACATCGCGCTTCGCTCGGAATGACAGGAATAGAAGCGTTTCTCAACACGCGATTCGATCGCAAGACGTTACCACAACGGGATGGGGCGGGCGCGATTTTGTTCAGCGGGAGGCGAGGATGGGGAAGAGATTGCCGGCGGGGGCGGGGAGGCGGCCGGCCGGCGGCTGTGCGGGAAAGGCGACGACGCGGGCGATGAGGTCGTAGTCGCGGGCTTCGGTGATTTCGATGGTGGCGAGCGTGCCGGGCGGCGGCAATTGGGCGGCGTCGTTGACGCCAACGAATTCCGTGAGGTAGACCTTGCCGTCGATTTCCGGGGCCATGCCTTCCAGGCGCGCTTCCCAAATCAAGTCGGTATCCTGCGACGGCCCCTCGAGCAAGGCCTCGACACGCTGGCCGATGCGGCGGCGAAGCTTGCGCGCGGAGATTTTCTTCTGGATGGACATGAGCTTGTCGCGGCGGCCGGCGATGGTTTTCGCATCGACCTTGTTTTCGTACGAAAAACTTTCGGCGGAGTCCTCATCCGAATAGGCGAAGACGCCCATCCAGTCGAATTCGGCGGCGCGGACGAAATCGCACAGCTCGCGAAAATCCTTTTCGGTCTCGCCGGGAAAACCGACGATGAAGGAAGTGCGGAGCGAGACGCCGGGAATGGTCTTGCGGATTTTCTCGAGCGTTTTCAGAAACGCGCCGGCGTGCGAGCCGCGCTTCATGCGCGCCAGCACGCTGCGGCTGGCGTGCTGCAGCGGGATATCGAGATACTTCACCAGGCGCGGGTGCGCGGCGATGGTCTCGAGCAGGCGCGGCGTGATGCGGTTGGGATAACAGTAGAGGAAGCGGACCCAGTGCAGGTCTTCGATCTGCGCGAGGCGTTCGAGCAGCAACGGCAGGCCGTCGCGCAAGCCGAGGTCTTCGCCGTAATAGGTGGTGTCCTGGCCGATGAGAGAAATTTCGCGGACGCCCGCGGCGGCCAGATTGGCGGCTTCGCGCGCGACCGACTCCAGCCGGCGGCTGCGGAATTTTCCGCGCAGCTGGGGGATGACGCAGAAGGTGCAGGGATGGTCGCAGCCTTCGTTGATCTTGATGTAGGCGGCGTGGCGCGGCGTGGAGAGGATGCGCGGCGTCTGGTCCTGGTAGAGATACGAGATCGCGTGGCTGGGTTGCGCATCCGCGGAGCCCTGGCGGAGTTCGCCGCGGCAGGCGGCCAGGATTTGCTCGACTTCGCCGGTGCCGATCACGGCGTCGACTTCGGGAATCTGCGCGCGAATCTGTTCGCGGTAGCGCTCGGCGAGGCATCCGGCGACGATGAGTTTTTGGGCGCGGCCGAATTTCTTGTGATCGGCCATTTCGAGGATGGTTTCGACCGACTCCTGCTGCGCGGGAGCGATGAAGCTGCAAGTGTTGACGACCAGGACGTCCGCCTGATCGGCGCGCGGCGTGATTTCGTAGCCGGCGCGCGCGAGGATGCCCATCATCACCTCGCTGTCGACGAGGTTTTTGGGGCAGCCCAGGCTGACAAAGCCGGCTTTCGGGGCCGGCGCGCGGTCTTTTGTTTCGGCGGCCATAGACAGTGATTATCGCAACCCGGCGGAGCGAGAAGCAAATGCGGAGATCCCGAAGGCGCTGGAAGCGCCGCTAGGTCGCCAGGGCTTCCAGGAGCTTCAGTTGCTGGTCGCCGCCGATGACGATGAGGCAATCGTCGGCGTGGATGACCGCTTCGGGCGGGGGATTGAAATTCATTTTGCCGTCGGCGCCCTTGACCGCCAGAACGATGACGTTGGCCTGCTGGCGGATGCCGGAGTCGGAGAGCTTTTTGCCGACCAGGCGAGATTGCGGGGGAATTTTCACTTCTCCGACGGCGATGTCCAGGCGCTCGGTGCCGAAGGCGGTGTCGACGAAGTCGAGCACGTTGGGATGCAGCAGGAGTTGGACGATGCGGTGGCCGACGAAATAGTAGGGCGAGAGAACCTGGGAGGCTCCGGCGCGCAGCAGCTTGGAGATGGCTTCCTCTTCGGTGGCGCGGGCGATGATTTTCAGGTCGGGACGAAATCCGCGGGCGGTCAGGATGATGTAGAGATTTTCGGCGTCGGAACTGACCGCGGCGATGAAGCCCTTGGCGCGGTCGATGCGCGCCTTCTGGAGATTTTCCTCGCTGGAGGCGTTGCCGACAATCACGGGGATCTTTTCGTTTTCGGCCCAGCGGGCGCGCACGGGGTCGCGCTCGATCACCACGCAGGTCTGTCCGCGCGCGCGAAGCTCGCGCGTGACCGTGCGTCCCACGCGGCCGGCGCCGCAGACGATGTAGTGATCGGCGAGTTTTTCGAGTTCGCGTTCCATGCGGCGGCGGCCAAAGGCCTTGCCGAACTCGAATTCTAGCAATGCTTGGGAGAATGCGCCAAGGGTGAAGACGCTGGCGATCACGGCGGTCACGATGAGGAAGGAATTGAAGACGCGGCCCGCGTGGGAGAGGGGATGGATTTCACCGTAGCCGATGGTGGTCATGGTGGTGAGGGTCATGTAGAAGCCCTCGAACCACGTCCAGCCTTCGATGACGTGGAAGCCCAGCGTGCCCGCCAGGACCACGATGGCCAGCAGGATCAAAGCCAGCTGGATGCGCGTGCCGGTGGTCATAAAAAATCGCCGGGTCGAATCGTGTGCCGGGAGCGGTGGATTGTCAAGCGGGGGAAGCAAGGAGGCAAAGGAAGCAAAGGAGGTCGAGGAGAAAACAGCGAAGAGTGTCTTGAGGGGAGACGATGGCCAGGCTAGGCGGGAACGACGGGGGCGCGGAGGCGGAGCATGCGCAGGAGCCAGCAGGCGGAGGCTGCGGCGACGACGTGCTTGAGGGTGTGGCCGCTCACGATGTGGCCGAGCGCGAAGACGAAGTTGTTGGCGACTTCCAATAGCTTGGCCACGCCGTAAATGGCGAGTGAGACGCCGAAGTCCATCCCGCGCGTGTAACGCGGGGGAAAGAGCACAACCACCAGAAGGAGCACGAACAGCGCGCCAAACTGCGCCAGCGCGTAGGGGCGCAGATCGCCGTGGCCCCGGGCCTGCGTGAATTGCCAGTAGAAAACGCTGCCCACTCCGGTCAGCACGAGCGGCGCGAGCAGGCGCACACCGGCGGTGACGCTGATGCGGTCGGCAACCGCCGCGGAGACCAGGGACATGAAGCCGATGGCCATGGGCAGGCGGTCGCCGACGAGGGTCTGGTCGCTCGGATGCAGGTGATAGTTCATCGATCCGAACGTCGTCAGCGTGACGGCCAGGAAGAACACGAAGTAGGGCCAGCGTTCGCGGGAATCGAGGAAGCGCGCGCCGGCTTCCGCGCGGTCGCGCCAGACAAACCGCATGCCCAGCACGCCGACGAGCAGGAAGAAGACGTTGGAGAGGACATCGAGGCAGTTGGGAATTCCGAGCAGGGTGCGATTGTCCGAGAAGGTGTGGTAGGCCTCACTCTGCGGAATGGCCGGCATGCGAAACACGAGCAGCACGGCCGCCAGCACGGCCCCCAGCAAAACCCACAGGCGCCAGTTCATCGCGGAGAACCCCGGCGCCCGCGGAGGAGATCGCGGACCGAGCGGAGCAGGGAAGCCATCTGGCCGGCGGGGGCGGGATGATGTCCGAAGCGCGCGGATTGGTACATCTCGGTGAGTTCGGCGACGGGCGCGGAAATTTCCGGCGCAGAGATGGCGGCGGCGAACTCGAGCGGGGTCTGCGACGGGGATTTTTTCCAGCCGCGCTTTTCGAGCAGGCGCAGGAGTTCGGTGTATTCGAGCGCGGCGAGCCCGGCGGTGAGGTTGCCGCCGCGGCGGGCGCGAAGGCTCCAGCGCGCGACGGCGTAGCGGATCAGGGCGCGGCCTCGGAGGCCCAGCAGCAGCGCCGCAAGAAGGAAGAGCGCGCCGGGCAGGAAGTAGGGCGACGCTTCGATGCGGCGGTCGAGGTCGAGGATCTTGCGCATCGCGGCCGCCTGATTGCGGCGGTAGGAGTCGCGCAGGCGGTCGTTCCAGCTGCGTGTGGACCGGCCCACATCCCGGGTCAGGGTCAACTGGTGCGAGAAGTCGTAATTGATGACCCACTCGCCCCAGGTGAGCTGGAACCAGTCCCAGTAGAGGGCGAGGCGGTCGGCCAGCCCGTGGCGTTTCTCGCCGCCCGCGGGGGTGGGGTCGAAAGGAATCCAGCCGTATTCGGGGAAATAGACCTCGACCCAGGCGTGCGCGTCACTTTCGCGGACGATGTAGTCCTGTCCCAGGTCGTTGTATTCGCCGGGGAGGAATCCGGCGGCGTAGCGGGCCGGGACGCCGGTGGCGCGGAGCAGGACCGTCATGGCCGAGGCGAAATACTCGCAGTGGCCGGCGCGCCGGACAAACAGGAAATTGGCGAGAGGGTCTTTCGCCAGCGGGCCAGTGAGATCGAGCGTGTAGGAATAGTGCGACGTCAGGTATTTCTCGATGGCGGTGGCCTTATCGTACGGGGTATCGGCCTGCGCGGTGATCTGCAAGGCGAGTTGGTGGATGCGCGGGTCGAGTGGAGGCAGCTGGAGATAAGTGTCGCGAATGGCGGCCGGATAATCGCGGGAGGCTTGCCGGAGGCGGAGCGGCGGGATCAGGGGAAGGCGCGAGGCGCCGTCGTACCGGATGGGCCGGTTGTTTGGAGAAGCATTGAAGATGGAGCCGGTTCGGTCGACCAGCAGGAAGTTGCGGGGCGGCAGCCCTCTAGGACTGGGGATATCGTCGCCAAATCGGCCGCGGAGCGAATCGGGGTGCGGGGCGATGAAAATCGCGGGGGTGCCGATGGGCTCCATGAAGACGGTGTAGCGCAGGGGATAGAAGTCGCCGGGTGGCAGCGCGCCGGAGCGGAGCGCATAGGTTCCGTCAGGGCCGGGCCTGAGGACGGCCTGTTCCTGCTGAGGAGTGAACCAGCGCTTGCCGTCGAAATTGGTCAGGACGATGCCGCGCCAGTGGACTTGGGCGGCGCGGGCGGGATCGCCGTCCACGCGGATGCGCATGACGAGGGCCGTGCTCTTTTTGATGTTGGCGATGACGCCGAGTTCCACGCTGTCGGAAAATCCGGTGGCCACGCCGCGCTGGAGATTGAAGGCGCTGAGGTAGCCGGCGGTGAAGCGGGGAATCACGAAGAAGATCACGACGCCGGCCGCCAGGACGCTGACGGCCACCAGCGCCGAGGTCAGGCCGAGGGCCCGATTCAAGCGCCGCGCCATCGGCGAACCCGGTTCGAGCGGGGGCGAGGCGGCTCCGACGGCGCTGCGCCGAAGCTCCATGGCCACGAAGGTCGAGACGGACAACACCAGAAACATCGCCAGAGCGATCAGGAAGCCGGTCGAAACCGTCAGAATGGCCGAAGCCAGGATGGAGGCCACGGCGAGCACGGCGAGAAAGGCATGGTCGCGGCGGGTGCGCGCGGAATAGAGGCGGATGATGGTGGCGAACAACAACAGGTGAATGGTCGAGAGCAGGGCGGCGTAGAGCGGGGGATTAGGCGCGTCGGCGGCCAGGTTGCGGGAAAACAGCCACAGGTCGGCGGGAAAGAACAGGAAATAGGCCAGGACCATGCCGGTGGCGGCGCGCACGGAAAGCTCCGGGCCGCGCGCTTGCCAGATGCGCAGGCCCTTCCACCCCAGCAAGGCGGAGGCCGCGGCGGTGGAGAACAGATCAAGCTTGCCGGTGGAAAGGATCGACACCATGCCCGTCGAGATGAGCAGATAGAGCGACACCTCGAAATAGCGTTGGACGGCCGGCAGCTCTTCCCCCGTACCGGGGCGAAGAGGCGGCGCGGACGGTTGCGCGACGGAGGCCATGGCTGCCTACGATGCTAGCACCCCGCGGCAGGGCCGGGATGGGACGGCGTACGGGAGTTGCGCGAATCGGGCAACAAGGAAGGCGTGTACTAGGAATGCAAAGCCGCGGCGGCGAGCTTGCGGGTGGCGCTGGAGACGGCTAATTGGGTGACGCGGTTGAGCGGGAGCAGGCGGGTGCGGGCGCGCCGGGGGAGGCGCGGAAGGCGCACGAGATAGGGCAGCAGGGTGATGTGGCGGAAGGTCACGCCGTGGCGCGCGGTGGGCAGGGCTTCCAGTGTGAGCGACGTCGAGCGCAGGCCGAGGGTCGCGCGCAGATGCGCGGCGAGTTCTTTTTTCGGGTGGCGCGCCACCGCGACGGCGGGGAACTGCCACAGGCGCGAGAACAGGACGTCATCGTGGGCGCCGGGATCGCGCCGGACGAGGGTGCGGCCGCTGGGGTCGAGCAAGATGGCGGCGGCGATACGCACGCGCACGACGGCGCGCTTGCGGCGCGGGGCGGGAATCGAGTTCGTCAGCTTGGCGGCGCGCGCCCGGCACGACCGCGCGACGGGGCAGGCCGCGCAGCGCGGAGTCTGCGGCGTGCACACGGTCTCGCCGAGTTCCATCAAGGCTTCGTTCCAGTCGCCGGGAGCTTCGCACGCGAGCAGTCGCTGGGCCGTTTCGGTCAGGTGGCGCCAGCGGCGCGGCGCGCGCAAATCGCCGCGCAGCGCGCCCAGCCGCGCCAGCACGCGCGCCACATTGCCGTCGAGCACGGCCAGCGGGACGTCGTAAGCAATGCTCAGGATGGCCGCGGCGGTATAGCGGCCCACGCCGGGAAGGGCGAGCGCGGCTTCCAGGGTGCGCGGGAATTGCTCGTCATGGCGGGTGAGAATCTGGCGGGCAGCGCGATGCAGATTCCGCGCGCGCGAGTAATAGCCGAGGCCGGACCACAGGCGCAGGACTTGGCTTTCGCGGGCGCGGGCCAGCGCCGCCACGGTGGGAAACGATTTCAGGAAGCGGTGGTAATAGGGCAGCACGGCGGCGATGCGCGTCTGCTGGAGCATGATTTCCGCCACCCAGATGGCGTAGGGATCGCGGCTGGCGCGCCAGGGCAGGGCGCGGCGATGGGTGCCGTACCAGCCGAGCAGGCGGCGTTGAAAATCGGCGCGCGCGCGGGGCGTGGAGGGAAGTTTCATGCGGGCGCTATTCTCGCACGACGGGACGCGAAGACGAACCACCGAGGTTCACGGAGATCATGGAGGAAGCAGGCTCACCGCAGAGGCGCAGAGGACGCAGAGAAAAAGCAGAGAAAAGCGAAGAAGTCCTGCGCTACATCTACAGCTACAGCCGGCCTACAACTCGTCGAGAAACAGAAAATAGGAGGAGGACCACAGCGCGGTGGGAATGGTTTTCTGCGCGCGGGCGGTGAGGACGATTTTGAAGATTTCCGGCTCGCTGGCGAGATCGTCGAGGAAGGCGCCGCCGGCCGCGGAGGTGTCCGGTTCGAGCAGGGCCAGCTGGCGCAGCGCGTCGTAAATGATTTCGCCGGCGGGAGCCATCGGCGTCGAGAAGCGGTGGGTGCGGAACTGCAACACCGAGCGAATCTCGTAAAAGTGCCAGGCGATGCAGGCGGCCATGGAGACGGCGCGCTCGAAGCGCTCGGCCTGTTCGGCGGCGTGGGCGCCGAGTTCGGCGCGCGGCGTCCCGATGAAGGGATCGAGGACGAGCATGACGCGGCGCTCGTCTTCGCGGGTGAACTCGCGGACCATCAGGCGGCCGGATTTGGCTGTGACCTTCCAGTCGACGAAGCGGGCGCTGTCGGTGGGTTGGTAATCGCGCAGGGAGTGCAACTCGTGGCCGCGGCCGCGAAACTGGCTGGCCATTTCGCCCGAGAGCAGCGGCAGAATTTCGTAGAACTGGTCGGTGGGGGCCACGCGCGGGTAGACGACGATCTCGATGCCGGATTCGACGCGGCGCGTTTTTTCGAAGAAGCCGAAGGGGAATCGCGTGCGAATGCCGAAGGCGTCCTGGCGATAGACGCCGCGCCGGGGGAAGCGCAGCTCGACTTTCTGGCGCGCGGCGCTGAGCCGCGGGATGTAGGGAAAAAAGACGGGCCGCGTGAGCACCTCGGCTTCGGCGTTTTTCTCTTTTCCCTCGCCGACGACACGCAGGGAGAACGACGGCCAGGCTTGTTTCTCGTTGCGCAGCTCGACTTCGGCCACCACGGGCTGCTCGGCGAAGATGTGCTCGGGCAGGTCGAACCGCACTTCGATGCCCGAGAGCACGGTGCGGGAGAGCACGCCGGAAACCAGAATGCCGGCGAGCAGGCAGGCGAGAATCAGGAAGAGCAGGTTATTGCCGGTGTTCACCGCGGCGAGAATCAGGACGAAGATGGCGGCGAGATAGATGATGCCGTCGCGCGTGAGGCGGTAATCGATCTGGTAGGCGAGCCAGCGCAGGCTGCTGCGGCGGGCCAGCGCGGGCACGATGACCACCGCCACCCAGGCGGCCATGCCCAGGGAGATCACCGTGGTGAGCGCCGCCAGCCCAACGCGTCCCTGCTGCGCCACGGCCGCCGAAAATAGCGCGACCACCAGCGCGGCCGAAAGCACCAGCATGGCGATTCCGAAGTTGCGCCAGCCGGGGCGGTCGCGGCCGCGCGGCGCGCGGGCCATGGCGTTGTGTTGCGTCATCATGTTCGCTGGCCGCTTGTGGAGCAACTCAAGATCGAGCCTCAGGGAGCTTCAGCGGCTAAAGCCGTTCTCACTGTGAGGGCTTTATGTCGCGGTCCCGACGGCTGTCCGGGACGCAAACGGCGCGCTGAAGCCGCGACCCACAAAGCTCTCCGTATTAGTCAGCGTCCTGCTACAGCGGGACGCGGGTGGTGTCGAGAATCTCGCCGAGAATGGTTTCGGCCTGCTCGGATTTTTTTTGCGTCGAGACGTAGCGCGAACTGACCACGACGCGGTGCGCGAAGACGGGGACGATCAGGCGCTTGAAATCGTCGGGCAGGCAGTAGTCGCGGCCCTGGAGGAAGGCGCGCGCCTGCGCCGCGCGATGCAGCATCACGGCGCCGCGCGGGCTGACGCCGAGCGTGAGCTGCTCGCTGTGCCGCGTGCGCTCGACGATTTCCAGCGCGTAGTCGAGCAGGCTTTCGTCCACCTTCACGCGCGAGACCGCTTCCTGCATGGCCAGGATGCCGGCCGCATCCATCAGCGGCGCGCTTTCCTCGACCGGGCCGGCGTGGTTGCGCAGAATTTCCTTTTCGCTTTCGCGCGAGGGATAGCCCATGCGGATGCGCATGAGAAAACGGTCGAGCTGCGATTCCGGAAGCGGGTAGGTGCCGTGATGCTCGATGGGGTTCTGCGTGGCCAGCACCAGGAAGGGCTTGGGCAGCGGGTGCGTGTCGTTGTCCACGGTGACCTGCGACTCGTTCATGGCCTCGAGCAGCGCCGATTGCGTTTTCGGCGTGGTGCGGTTGATTTCGTCGGCCACGATGATGTTGGCGAAAATGGGGCCGGGCTTGAAATCGAATCCCTGCGTGGCGGGGTTGAAGACGCTGACGCCGATGACGTCGCTGGGCAGCAGGTCGGAGGTGAACTGAATGCGCTGGAACGAGCAGTGGAACGACCGCGCCAGCGCCTGCGCTAGCGTGGTCTTGCCCACGCCGGGCACGTCCTCGATCAGCAGGTGGCCGCGCGCCAGCAGCGTGGTCAGCGCCAGCTGAATGACCTCTTCCTTGCCCTTGACCACCCGCGCAATCAAGCGCGCGAGTTCCGCCAGTTGGCCGCGGGCCGCGCCGTTCGCCGTTGTCGTGGCATTGCTCATAGTTTGCAATTGGCTGCCCTTGTGTTAAAAATGAATCGTGCGCCGGTGAGCCGTCACAGCCGGTGTTGGCGGTGCTCGGCAAGTTCAACTCCGGCGGGCTGGCACAGCGATGAGTGGCTGTGCCGCCGAACATGCGTTTCGTGGGCGATTAGCTCAGTGGTTAGAGCGCTCCCCTCACACGGGAGAGGTCCAAGGTTCAAGTCCTTGATCGCCCACCATTCACTGCCGGTTTCGTTGGCGACGATGCAAACCAACCCTCCACGCCCGCCCAAAATTCATTCTAGCGGATTTCCTCGATGAGCCACATCCTGCGATTCCTGCAAGTGTTCGCATTAGGCACGTGGGTGGGAGCGATCGTGTATTTCGCGGCGGTGGTCACGCGCGGCGCGTTTGCGGTGCTGCCCAATGCCGATCTGGCCGGCGCGATCGTTGGGGTCACGATCAAGGGGCTGCATTGGCTGGGGATCATCGCGGCGGTGATTTATCTGCTGGCCGCGCTGGGGCTCGGGCGGTCGGTGCGCGCGCTGGCGGAGCCGGCGGCGCTGGGCGTGGTCCTCATGCTGGTGCTGACGCTGGCTTCGCAGCGGATCGTTATACCGCGGATGGACGCGCTGCGCGTGCGGATGATCTCGGTGGAGACGGCGCCGCGCGAGAGTCCTCTGCGCGTGGAATTCGACCGGCTGCATCGCATCTCCGTGCGGATCGAGAGCGGCGTGCTGCTGGTGGGCCTCGCCGCGCTGTTTCTCAGCGTGCGCGGCGGGGCGCGCTGAACGGGAATAACGAAGCGCACCGCAGAGGCGCAGAGAAAGTCGAAGAAGTGGCTGGCCCGCGGAAAGAGCTTGTGCGATACCTGCAATTTACGTCCCTCAGCGGCTAAAGCCGCACCCATCTTCTGGCAGTTGCGGCACGGCTAAAGCCGTGCCCTGACGCCAAGCTGAGGCTGCCACACGCACTCTGAAGACGCTGGCCCGCCGCTGCAAAGGAAGATTCAGCAGGCCGGCGTCTCTACCGATGATCCTTTATTTCTTCGGCGCGCGCTTTTTCGCGGGGGTGCGCCTGCGCGCTGCCTTGGTGATTTTGCGCGGGGCTTTGCGCGGGCCGGCGTGTTCGACGGCGCGCCACATGTACCAGCTGGCGACGGTGCGATAGGGGCGCCAGCGTTCGCCGAATGCGGCGAGCTCGCGCGGCTTGGGGATGTCCTTGCGGCGATAGGTGATGGCGAAACCTTTTTGCACGCCGTAGTCGTGGATGGGGAGCACGTCGGGGCGGCCGAGGCGGAAAATCAAAAACATCTCGACGGTCCACGGGCCGACGCCGCGGACCGAAATCAGCCGGTCGACCAGCTGCTGGTCGGACATCTTCTGAGCGTCGTTGAGGGTGGGGACGACGCCTTCGATGGTTTTTTGCGCGAGATCCTTCACGGCGGCGGCCTTGGCGAACGACAGCCCGATCTTGCGCAGCGTCGGCGTGCGCACGCGGAGCAATTCCTCGGGCGCGGGGCAGCGCCCGTTGGCGCCCAGCGCCGCCACCCGGCTGAAAATCTTCGCGGCGGCTTTCCCGGAGATGCTCTGGTAGACGATCGCCTCCAGCAGCGATTCGTACGGAGTCTGCGCCTCTTCGATCTCCAGCCGGAATTCCACGGCCCGCGCGGACAATGTCTCGATGAGCCGCCCCAGGCGGCGGTCGGCCTTGGCGAGATGCTGCACCGCGGCCCGGTGATCGAATGGCGGGATGGTGTTTTCGCTCATGGCAGTCGGGTCAGAATACAGGAAAAGCGGGGCATCCGCCGTTCACAATCCTGCTGGATGGGGAGTCCG
Organism: Terriglobia bacterium; assembly: GCA_020072765.1. GTDB lineage: Bacteria > Acidobacteriota > Terriglobia > Acidiferrales > UBA7541 > Palsa-295. The sequence goes on along the minus strand of JAIQGD010000029.1, from coordinate 14,671 downwards.
GAGTTAGGCCGCTCCGCATCACCGGGGGGCCGGTGTGTTAACATCAGAAGCTTATGCAAACCGGAATAATTGGGCTGCCCAAGGTAGGGAAGACGAGCTTGTTCCGCATTTTGACGCGGGCGCGCGTGGAGGCGCATAGCGCGCCGACGCAGGCGCACCTGGGCATCGCGCGGGTGCCCGATCCGCGCGTGGTGAAACTCTCCGAAATCTTCAAGCCGAAGAAGATCACCTACGCGACGATCGAGTACGTGGACATCGGCGGGATACAAAAGGACCGCGAGAAGAACGCGGCTTCGCTCGTCCCGTTGCGCGAGGCCGACGCGCTGGCGCACGTCGTGCGGCTGTTCGAGGACCCCGCTGTGCCGCACGAGGGCGGGTCGCTCGACGCCCTGCGCGATATCGAGAGCGTGGAAATCGAGCTGATGCTCAACGACCTCGAACAGGCCACCAAGCGGATCGAGCGCGTCGAAAAGGATTTGAAAAAGAAGAAAGAGACCGTGCTCGAAACCGAGCTGCGTCTCCTGAATCAATGCCGCAAGGCGCTGGAAAGCGAAACGCCGCTGCGCGAACTGGAATTCAAGCCGGAAGAGGAGAAGATGCTCACCGGCTTCATGTTCCTGACGCGCAAGCCGATGCTCTACGTCCTGAACTTGGGCGACGAGGAGGCCGCGGACATCGGCCGCGTGGTCGAGAAGCATCACCTGGAAAAGCTGGCCACCAAGCGCCACACCGCCGTCGTGCCCATCTGCGGGAAAATCGAAGCGGAGCTCGCCGAACTCGACGAAGCCGAGGCCGCCGAGATAATGCGCGCCTACGGGCTGGCGGAATCCGGGCGCGACCGCCTGATCCAGGCGACCTACCGCCTGCTGGGACTGATTTCGTTCCTCACCTGCGGCGAGCCGGAATGCCGCGCCTGGACCATCCACCGGGGCATGACCGCGCAACAGGCCGCGGGCGCGATTCACAGCGACATCGAGCGCGGGTTCATCAAGGCGGAAGTGGTGAATTGGGAAGACCTGCTGCGGGCGGGCAGCTTCGCGGCGGCGCGCGAGCGCGCGCAGGTGCGGCTGGAAGGGAAAGAGTACATCGTGCAGGATGGCGACGTGATATTGTTCCGGCATTCCGGATAGACGGTGATGCACCTTGCCGATCCAACGCGGATCCTGCTGGCGCTGCTGCTGGGGCTGACGGCGGCGGGGGCCAACGTCACGGGCGGGCTGCTGATCGTGCGGCGACAGTGGTCGCGGCACTATTTGAAATACTTCATCGCGCTGGGCTCCGGATTCATGCTGGCCACGGCGCTGCTGGAAATGATTCCCGAATCGCTGCGGCTGCGCAGCGACGCCTCCTCGTACTTCTACAACAACACGAATACCGTGTTCGGGTTCGTTCTCGCCGGCTACTTCCTGGTGCATTTTTTCGAGCATACCGTGGCGCCGCATTTTCATTTCGGGGAAGAGACGCATCACGCTGAGGTGTCGGCGGCGCATGCCAGTTACGCCGCGCTGCTGGGCCTGGTGATCCACACGTTTTTCGACGGCGTGGCCATTGCCTCGGGCCTGCTGGTCTCGGCGTGGCTGGGCGGCGTGATCTTCGTGGCGATTTTCCTGCACAAAATTCCCGAGGGGTTCACGGTGGCGTCGCTGATGCTGGCCAGCGGGCAGAGCCGGCGAGCGGCGTTTTTTTCGTCGGTGATCCTGGGCGGGGCCACGCTGGGCGGCGTGGGGCTGATGTTCGTGCTGCGGAGCGCGGTGGGCGATGCGCTGCCGCTGTCGGCCGGGGTGACGCTGTACGTGGCCGCGTCCGATCTGATTCCCGAAGTGAACCGCGAGCCGGGCGTGGGCATGGCCGTGCTGGTTTTCTTCGGCGTCGCCGTTCTGTTCCTTCTCAAGGCCTTCTTCCACGTCTAGCCGGTTGTTGACTCTTTCAAAACAAAACCACGCGCGGGCGGGCCTAAACCACTAGCCGTCGGGAAGGGCGCGCGGGAAGCCCACTAGGAATTGTGTTTTTCGCTGCCGGCGCCCCGCCCCGGGCTGGCGGGATGCCTCGAGGGCGTCTCCGCAGAATCTTTCTCACTTTTGCAACATTCCGCTTGACAACCCCGCGCAGCTATCTACAATCAGGGACCAATGTGGGTGAAAGTGGTAGAAAGTGGTAGAGGCACAGAGCAGGGCAGGGGCGCATAAACGAGTGATTCCGAGGGCGGACACGCGGGACGGGGTTCACAAGGGTACACATGCTGCGCGGCAACTATCTGGCGACGGTCGACGAGAAGGGGCGGGTGAAGATTCCCGCGGACTTCCTGGGACCCTTGCGCCGCATGGGGGCCAAGTTTTACGTGACCAGCACGGCCGGCGATCGCGCCCAGGTCTATCCCATGAAGGTCTGGGAGGGGATCGAGAAGAAGCTCGCCAAGCTTTCCTCCCACAACCGCGCGAAGCAGAAGTTTCTGGCGCGGGCCAATTATTTCGGCCAGGTCGTCGAGGTGGATGGGCAGGGGCGCATTTTAATTCCACCTGTATTGCGGGAATCGGCGGAAATGAAGGGTGAAGTGGATATCCAGGGGCATTTGACGTACCTGGAGATCTGGAACCACACCCGATTCCTGGATCAACTGAACCGGAACCCGATCACGGCGGAAGACGAAAAGGCATTTGACGAACTGGGCATTTAAGTTGTGAGCGTGCCGCACACGCCCGTTCTGGTGTCCGAGGTGCTGGAGTGGCTTCACATCCGGCCCGAGGGGACCTACCTGGACGCGACGGCGGGAGCCGGCGGGCACGCCGTGGAAATCGCGCGGCGGCTGACGACGGGGCGGCTGGTGGTGCTGGACCGCGATCCGCAGGCGCTGGAAATCGCGCGGGAGCGGCTGAAGCCGTACGAGGACAAGGTGACTCTGGTGCACACGGACTTCTCGAAAATCGGCGAAGTGGCACAGGAGCTGAAGCTGCCCCTGCTGGATGGAGTGCTCGCCGATCTGGGCGTATCAAGCCTCGAGCTGGACAGCCCTGAGCGCGGATTTTCGTTCCGCTGGGCGGGACCGCTCGACATGCGCATGAACCCCGACACGCCGCTCACGGCGGACGAAATTGTGAACCAATGGTCGGAGAAAGAGCTGGCCGACCTCCTCTATCACCAGGCCGAGGAAAGGGATTCACGCAGAATCGCCAGGGCGATTGTCCGGTCGCGGCCCATTCGCGATACCGAGCACCTGGCAACGGTTGTGGCAGGGGCCCGCAGAGCAAGGGGAAGGCAGAAACTGCATCCCGCGACAAAAACGTTTCTGGCGCTGCGGAAAGCGGTGAATCGAGAAGAGGAGGAACTCGAGCAGTTTCTTTCGCGGACCCCTGTCACTTTGAATTTGGGAGGGCGCTGGGTGGTGCTGAGTTACCAGTCGCTGGAAGACCGTTTGGTGAAGCACGCGTTTCAGCAGCTGGAGCGCGACGCGATGTTCCGCGTGCTGACGCGGAAGGTGCTGGTGCCCAGCGAGGAAGAGATTCAAGCCAATCCGCGGGCGCGCAGCGCGAAGATGCGCGTGGCGGAGAAGGTGGCGCTCACCGCGCAACGTCCGGCGGGAAGATCGCGATGACGGAATATTACACGGTCAAGCGGATCGACAACTCGCGCCTGGTGCGCCCGGCTCCGGCGGCGCGCTTGCACGATTTCTGGCGGCGGGTGGCCGCCGGATCGGGGCTGGCGGCGTGCCTGTTGTTTTACGCCTGGCAGCACTTCGCGTGCATCCAGCTGCGCTACAGCATCGAGCAGCTGCAGGCCGAGCGCGCGCAGGCCTCCGAGCTGCACCAGCAGCTGACGCTGGAAGTGGCCACGCTGCGCTCCCCGATGAGGGTGGACGCCATCGCCCGCGGGCAACTGGGTTTGACGGTGCCGGTGCCGGGGCAGGTGGCTCCGGCCGAGGGACCGAGCGAAGCCGTGCTGGCGCAGGCGCGTGCGGTGATGCCAGCGCCCCGGCCCTGACGTGAGCCGGGCATGACCGGGCGGCCGGTCTCCACATCCATTTTCCGGCGGCCGCGTCGCAGCCGCCGTGCGAGCAGTTTTCCGACAGGATAGCATCCGGGAGGGACGCTCTCCGTCATGGACATCGCGGCGGTTCTTTTCCTCGATGAGGTGCGATACGATCCGCGAGCCCCTGATTGGCAGGGCAGGGACAGGATCTTTTTCTCCGCGGGGCACAAGGCGCCTGCCATCTACGCCGCGCTCGTCCAGGCAGGCCTCTACACTGAAGAACAGGCGGTCACCCTGCGCAAGCTGGGAAGCCCGTTCCAGGGCCACCCGCACGTGCTGGATCTGCCGGCGGACGACCTTGAAACCAAGATTCGCGGCGCGCGCACGCCGGTGCGCCTGGCGCGCAAGCTGTCTCCCGAAACGGTCGGGCGGATCACGGACATGAATCTGCGCGGCGTCTTCTTTCAGAAGGAGAACCGGCGCGTCTATCCGCAGCGCGAACTGGCCGCCGCCGTGCTCGGTTACGTCGACGTGGATGAAAAGGGGATCGGCGGCATCGAGTATTCGCTGGACAAGCAGATCCGCGGGCAGCCCGGCCGCATCCTGGTGATGGCCGACGGACGCCGCCGCTGGTACGACCGGCGGGGATCGGCGGGCGGTCCCGGGGCGAGCGTCGCGCTGACGCTGGACGAAACGATCCAGTACATCGCCGAAAAAGAACTGGCGCGGGCCATCGCGCAAACGCACGCCAAGGACGGCGTGGTCGTGGTGCAGGACCCCAACTCGGGCGAACTCCTGGCCGTGGCCAGTGCGCCGACGTTTGATCCCAATACGCCGGGCGCGTCGTCGGACGAGGCGCGCATGGACCGCGCGGTGGTGGCGGCCTACGAGCCGGGCTCGACGTTCAAGGTGCTGACGGTCACGGGGGCGATCGAACACGGGGTGGCCACTCCCAATGACTTGGTCGACTGCCAGATGGGGTCGATTCTGGTGGGCGGGCGGGTGATTCACGACTGGCATTCGTTCGGGGTGCTGAGCGTGCGCGGGATTCTAGAGAATTCCAGCGACGTGGGCGCCATCAAGCTGGCGCTGCGTCTGGGCGCGCCGCGCTTCTACGACACGATTCGCGCCTTCGGAATCGGCCAGCCCACGGGCATCGAGTTGCCCGGCGAAAATCGGGGTTTGCTGCGCCCGCTGGAGAACTGGTCGGCGAATTCGATCGGCTCGCTGGCCATGGGGCAGGAAGTGAGCGTCACGCCGGTGCAGATCATTTCCGCGATTTCGGCGGTGGCCAATGGCGGAACGCTGTATCGCCCGCGCATCGTGCGCGAGATTCGCGGCGCCGCGCCCGGATTCGCTCCGGGAGCGGAGCCGCGGCAGGTGACCGACGCGCGCACGGCGGCCCAGGTGCGCGAAATGATGGAAGCGGTGGTGCTGGAAGGCACGGGCAAGCCGGCGCAACTTGAGGGGTACACGGCCGCGGGCAAGTCCGGCACGGCGCAGAAGATTGATCCGGCGACGGGCCGCTATTCCGCATCTCAGTACGTGGCGTCGTTCGTGGGGTTTGCGCCCGTGAATAATCCCGTGGTCACCATTCTGGTGGTGCTCGATTCGCCGGTGGGCCCGCATCATGGCGGCGAAGTGGGCGGGCCGGTGTTCAAGCGCGTCGCCGAGCAGGTGCTGGCGTATCTCGATACGCCGCACGATGTGCCGGCGCGATCGGATACGCAGACGGCCAAAAATCATCGCGCCGCGCCGCACCCGGAACCGGATGTCGCGGACCACCGGGCGGATGCGGCCAAGGAGCATTTCGCGGCGGCCGTGGCGAAGACACCGCCGCAGGGCGCTAGGGGGCGCACGGTGGCCTTCGGCGATCCCGGAGCCGTAGCCGTGCCCAGCCTCGCGGGACAGAGCGTCCGCAGCGTGACCGAAGCATGTTCGCCGCTGGGGCTCGTGCCCTCGCTGCTGGGCAGCGGAGTCGCGGTGGAACAATTTCCCGCGGCGGGCGCGCAAGTCCTGCGGGGCAGTCACGTCACCGTGCGTTTCGGCCGTTCCGCGGAACTGGTGCACGTAGCGGCCCGAGGGAACGGCAATTGAGCACGACCATCAAGCACAAGCCCGGCTTGAGAAATCCCGGGCGAAGCGCGAAACTGGAAGAACGTGGCATGAAACTTCACAAACTCCTGGCCGGGGCGGAAATCGGGGGGATTACGGGCCCTTCCGATCTCGACGTCGCGTCGGTGGTCTGCGATAGCCGTCAGGCTGCCCCCGGATCGCTCTTCTTTGCGCTGCACGGCGAAAGGCTCGAAGGGGTGAAGTTTGTCGAAGATGCCCTGCGCCGGGGCGCGATCGCGGTGGCCAGCGCCAGTGCGCGGCCGGCGGACTTTCCCGAAACCGCGACGTGGGTGGAACTGCTGCCTGGCAGCGAGCGGCGAGGACTGGCGCGCGCAGCCGCGAACTTCTACGGCCATCCCGCCGATGTCCTGAGGCTCGTGGGGGTGACGGGAACCAACGGCAAGACCACCACGGCGTTCCTGGTGGACTCGATTTTGCGGGCCGCCGGGCTGAGCACGGGCCTGATCGGCACCACGGGGTATCGCACGCCGAAAGGCAGCCGCCCGGCCGCGAATACCACGCCCGAATCGCTGGACTTGCAGCAGATGTTCGCCGAGATTCGCGATGCGGGCGGCACGCACGTCGTGCTGGAGGCCAGTTCGCACGCCCTGGCGATGGAACGCCTGTGGGGCTGCCATTTTGCCGTGGCGGTGTTCACCAATCTCACGCGCGATCATCTCGATTACCACAAGACTCTCGATGATTATTTCGCGGCCAAGCGCCGGCTGTTCGAGGGAACGGGCGCGGGCGCTCCCGGCGCGGGCGTCATCAATGCCGATGACCCCTATGCCGCGCAGCTCGCGGGGCTGGTGCGCCGCACGTTCACGTACGGCGTGAAGGGCGCGGCCGATCTGACGGCGCGAAAGATCGCCTTGAGTTTTTGCGGGCTGGAATTCACGGCGCACACGCCGCGGGGCAACATCGAAATCCGCTCGCCGCTGGTGGGCCGCATCAACGTCTACAACATCCTGGCCGCCATCGGCGCGGGGATCGCGCTGGAAATTCCCGCCGCTAAAATTGCGGAAGGCGTGGCCAATCTCGCATTGGTTCCGGGACGATTCGAGCGCGTGGATGAAGGCCAGCCGTTTCTGGTGGTGGTGGATTACGCGCACACCGACGACGCGCTGCGCAACCTGATCGCGACGGCGCGCGAGCTGGATCCGGCCGGGCGCATCATCACCGTGTTCGGCGCGGGCGGGGAGCGCGACCGCGCCAAGCGTCCGATGATGGGGGAGGCGGCGGGTTCGCTGAGCGATCTCGTCGTGCTCACCAGCGATAACCCGCGCAGCGAAGATCCGCTGCGCATCATCAACGACGTCGTGGTGGGCCTGCAGAAGGCCAACGCCAAGTACCGCATCGAGCCCGACCGAGAACAAGCGCTGGCCCTCGCGCTCGACGAGGCGGGGCCGGGCGACATCGTGCTGCTGGCGGGCAAGGGCCACGAAACCTATCAGGTGTTGCGCGACCGGACCATTGGATTTGATGACCGCGAAAAAGCGCGGGCGATCCTGCGCCAAAAGGGGTTTTCGACCGGGGCGTAACGACCGAGCGGCGGCTGGAGTTTACGTCCCTCAGCGGCTAAAGCCGCGTGGATTTTGCGCAGTCGGCGGCACGGTCCCGACTACTGTCCGGGACGCAAACGGCGCGCTGAAGGCGTGCCCTGACGCGACACTGAGGTTGCGGGGCGGGGGAGAGGCGATGCGGTGGACGGCAGTGCAATTGGCGGCAGCGCTGGGTGTCGCGGCGCCCGCGGGGCTGGAGCCCGGGGCCGTGGCATCCGGCGTTTCGATTGACTCGCGCACGCTCCAGAACGGGGATCTGTTTGTCGCCATTCGCGGCCCGCACCACGACGGCCACGCGTTTGTGGTGGGAGCCATCGAGTGCGGCGCGGCGGCCGCGGTGGTGGCGCGCGAGCGTCTGGGAGAATTTTCCGCCGAGGTGCGCGGGAAACTTTTCCCGGTGGACGACACGCTGGCGGCGCTGCAGCGGCTGGCGTCGCGCGCCTGCGAAATCTGGCGCAGCCAGAAGCCGGGGCGGCGGATCGCCGGGGTGGCCGGCTCGGTCGGCAAGACCACGACAAAAGAAATTCTGGCGGCGCTGCTGGGCGCGCGGTTCCGCGTGCTGAAAACGCAGGGGAACCTGAACAACGAGTACGGCCTGCCGCTGACGCTGCTGAAACTCGGCGAGGAATTCGATGCGGCGGTGGTCGAGCTGGGGATGTCGCACCGGGGGGAACTGGCGCACCTGGCGAAGATTGCAGCGCCCGAGGTGGGGGTGATCACGCGGGTCGCGGTCGAACATCTGGAGTTCTTCTCCTCGATCGAGGAGATCGCGCTGGCCGAACGCGAGCTGATCGAAAACCTGGCGTGGCCCGGCGCGACTGCGGTCCTGAATGAGGACGATGAGCGCGTGGCGAAGTTTTCGGAAGTGGCGCGCGGGCGCGTGATCCGGTTCGGGACCAGCCCGCGCGCGGAATTTCGCGCGGAAGCTATCGAGGAGCGCGGGTTGAATGGCTCGGCGTTTGATTTTGTGTGTCCCGCGGGTCGCGCGCGGCTCGAGTTGCCCCTCATCGGGCGGCACAACGTGATGAATGCGCTGGCCGCGTTGGCGGCCGCCAGCGTATGGGGCGTCGGCGCGGAGGATGCGCAGCGCGTGTTTCCCGCGCTGGTGCCCGCCGATAAGCGCGGCGAGGTGGTGCGCTTCGAAGAGGGTTTTTCGGTGATCAACGACTCCTACAATTCGAGTCCGGCCGCGCTCGGCGCTCTGATCCAGTTGCTGGCAGCGACTCCGGGATACCGCCGGCGAATCCTGGCCGCCGGGGAGATGCTGGAACTGGGGACGTCTTCGGCCGAGTTGCACCGCGCCTGCGGCCGTCTGGCGGGCGGGCTGGGGAAAATCGATTGGATCTTCGGCGTGCAGGGTTGCGCGAACGATTTCGTGGCCGCGGCGGTCGAGGCGGGCCATCCGCAGGAGCGCGCGCGCTTCTTCGAGAATTCGGCGGAGGCGGCGAAGTTTTTCGAGGGCTTTGTGGGCCGCGGCGACCTGCTGCTCCTGAAAGGCTCGCGCGGCGTGAAGATGGAGCGGATTCTGGAGGCTCTGGACGCGCAGTGGCGCCGCGCCGCAGCGAAAGGAGCGGCAAGTGCTGTGGAGGCCGCGCCGAAGGGACGCGATTGAGATGCTCTATTACCTCTTCTTCTATGCGCTGCGCCCGCATTTCAGCCCGCTCAACGTGTTCCGCTACATCACCGTGCGCACGGCGGTGGCGACCCTGACGGCGCTGGCGCTTTCGTTTTTGCTCGGTCCGTGGATGATCAAGCGGCTGCGCGAGCTGCAGGTCAAGCAGTACATCCGCGAGGAAGGGCCGCAGCGGCATCACGCCAAGGCCGGCACGCCGACCATGGGCGGCGTGCTGATTGTGGCCGCCATCGTGGTTCCCACGCTGCTGTGGGCCGATCTGCGCAATCCCTGCGTGATTCTGGCGGTCGCCGCGACGCTGGCCTTCGGCGCGATCGGCTTCGTGGACGACTACAACAAAGTGGTGCGGCGGCGCAATCTCGGCCTGACGGCGCGCCGGAAATTTCTTCTGCAGGTGCTGGTCTGCGTGTTCGTGGGCGTGGTGCTCGTGTGGCTCCAGGAGAAAGGCGAATACTCGACGCAGTTGAGCGTGCCGTTCCTGAAGCGCCTGCATCCCGACCTGGTGATCCACTCGGTGCTGCGGCACGACTTCTTCTGGCCGCTGGCCTACGTGCCGTTCGTTTTGTTTCTGGTGCTGGTAATCGCCGGGCTTTCCAACGGCGTCAACATCACCGACGGGCTGGACGGGCTCGCGATCGGGTGCGTGCTGGTCTCCTCGGCGGCGCTGACCGTGCTGACCTATCTTTCCAGCCACGCGCGCTTCGCCGAATATTTGGAGATTCAGAAAATTCCGGAAGCCGCCGAGCTGACCATCTTCTGCGGGTCGGTGCTGGGAGCCTCGCTCGGATTTCTCTGGTACAACGCGCATCCGGCGGAAATGTTCATGGGCGACGTGGGATCGCTGGCGCTGGGCGGGGCCATCGGCACGGTGGCCGTCATTCTCAAGCAGGAGATTCTGCTGCTTTCGATCGGCGGCATCTTTGTTCTGGAGTTGCTGTCGGTGATCATCCAGGTGGGCTCGTTCAAGCTGACGGGCAAGCGCGTGTTTCGCATGGCGCCGCTGCACCATCATTTCGAGCTGCTGGGCTGGAGCGAATCGAAGATCATCGTGCGCTTCTGGATTCTGGCGCTGGTGTTTGCGTTGTTTGCGCTGACGACATTGAAATTGAGGTGAGGCCAGGTGAGACCGGGAATTGATCTTGCGGGAAAGCGGGTGCTGGTGGTGGGCTTGGCGCGCACCGGGCTGGTGGTGTCGCTGTTCGCCGCCGGCTATGGCGCGACGGTGACGGCCACGGATGAAAAGGCGGAGACAGAGCTGGCTGAGGCCGCAGCGAAGCTGCGCGCCGCCGGCGTCCAGCTGGAACTGGGAGGCCACACCCCGGCCACATTTCTCGAACAGGATCTGATCGTCCTGAGCCCCGGTGTGCCCGCCAAGCTGCCCGCGCTGGAACTGGCGCGCGCCCGCGGGATTCCCGTGTGGAGCGAGATCGAGCTGGCCTGGCGGCTGCTGCGGGGGAAGCTGGTGGCGATCACCGGCTCGAACGGGAAGACGACCACGACCGCGCTGGTCGCCCACATCCTGAGGACCGCCGGAATTCCCGTGCTGGTCGGCGGGAACATCGGCGTGCCGCTGCTTTCGCTGGTCGAGTCGTCGGCGGATTCCAGCGTCACCGTCGCCGAGATCAGCAGCTTTCAATTGGAGGCCATCGAGGCCTTTCGCCCGGAAATCGGCGTGGTGCTGAATTTGACGCCCGACCATCTGGACCGCCACGCCTCGTTCGAGGAATACGCCCGGGCGAAGATGCGGCTGTTTGAAAACCAGCTCGACCGCGACGCCGCCGTGCTCAACGCCGACGATCCGGAAATTACGAAGCGCATGCCTTCGCGGCCCCACGTCTACTGGTTCAGCCGCCAGAAGCGCGTTGCTGAGGGCGCGTTCCTGCGCGACGGCCAAATTTTCTTTCGCGCCGAGGGCGCGGAGACTCCGCTGGCGCGCCGCGAGCAGATCGCGCTGCGCGGAGAGCACAACGTCGAAAACGTCCTGGCCGCGTGCGCCGCGGCCTATCTGGCGGGCGCCGCGCCGGCCGCCATCGCCGCCGGCGTGCAGACTTTCCGCGGCGTGGAGCATCGCCTGGAGTTCGTGGCCGAAATCGGCGGGGTGACGTTCTACAACGATTCGAAGGCCACCAACGTGGACGCGGCGCTCAAGGCCGTCGAGGCGTTTCCCGGACCGCTGCTCGTCATTCTGGGCGGCAAGGACAAGGGCAGCCCGTACACGTCGCTGCGCGAGCCGCTGCAGGGCCGCGCGCGGCTGGCCATTCTGATCGGTGCGGCGGCGGAAAAAATTGCCGCGGAGATCGCCGGCGCCGTTCCCGTCGAACATGCCGGGACGCTGGATCGCGCCGTGCATCTGGCGTTCGAACGCGCGCGGCCGGGCGACACCGTTTTACTTGCTCCCGCGTGTTCGAGCTTCGATCAATTCGAGAATTACGAGCAGCGCGGCCGCGTCTTCAAGGAGGCGGTTGCGACACTCGAAAAAAGCTCCGTGGCGGGCGCGCCCGCGCGGAAAGGATAAGCGATGCCTCGCAGCCTGCAGCCCGATCGCCAGCTGTTCGGCGCCACCCTGGCGCTGTGCCTGATCGGCGCGGTGATGGTGTTCAGTTCCTCGGCGATGACCGCCAGCCAGGAGCACGGCAACGCCTGCTACTTCCTGCTGCGCCAGCTTCTGTGGATCGCGCTGGGGATCGCCGGGATGTTCGGGCTGATGAACACGGACTACCGCAAGCTGCGCCAGCCGCGCGTGATCTTCACGGCGCTTTCGGTGACGCTGGTGCTGCTGATCGGCGTGCTGTTTCTGGACCGTTCGCACGCCACGCATCGCTGGATTCGTTTCGGTCCGCTGAGCTTGCAGCCCTCGGAGCTGGCCAAGCTGATCGTGATTGTGTATCTGGCGTGGTTTCTGGAAATCCGCCGCGCGCCGCGCGCCGCCGGGGTGAACGACGTGCGGCAAACGCTGCTGCCGGCGATGGGAACCGTGCTGGCCATCGTGGCCCTGATTCTGGCCGAGCCGGACATGGGCACGGCGTGCATGATCGCGCTGATCGCCTTCGCCATGTTGTTCATCGCCGGGGTTTCGCTGCGCTACGTCGCGGGCGCGGTGCTGGCGGCGCTGCCGGCGGTGTACCTGCTGATCGTGCGCGTGCCCTATCGTTTGCAGCGCATGCAGACGTTTTTTTCTCCGGGCGCGGACCCGCAGGGCCACGGTTTTCAGCTGGCGCAATCGCTGATTGCGGTCGGCTCGGGCGGATTTTCCGGGGTCGGGCTGATGGAAAGCCATCAGAAGCTGTTCTTCCTGCCCGAAGCGCACACCGATTTTATTTTCTCGGTGATCTGCGAGGAGTTCGGTTTTCTCGGCGCCGCGGTGGTGGTGGCGCTGTTCGCGGTGTACGGCTGGCGGGGTTTTGTGGCGGCGATGAAGGCGCCGGATCAAGCCGGGCGGCTGCTGGGCATCGGCATCACGACGATGGTGGTGGGCCAGGCGCTGATCAATCTGAGCGTGGTGCTCGGTTTGATGCCGACCAAAGGGATTCCGCTGCCGTTCATCAGCTACGGCGGCTCCAGCCTGGCGGGCATGCTGCTGGCGACGGGCGTGCTGCTGAACATCAGCCAGCACGCGGATGAGACGTGAGCGCGGGCGCGCGGCGTTTGCTGATTGCCGGAGGCGGCACGGGCGGCCACGTTTTTCCGGCGCTGGCCGTGGCGCGCGAATGGCTGCGGCGCGGGGGTACGGCGGACGGGCAAGGAGAGCGCAGCGTCGTGTTTGTAGGAACCGAGCGCGGGATCGAGGCGCGGCTGGTGCCGCAGGCGGGCTTTCCGCTGGAGTTGATCCGCGTCGCCGGACTGAAAGGCATCGGAGGCGCGCGGCTGCTGCGGAATGCGGCGGTGCTTCCGGCGGGCCTGTGGGACTCGGAAAAAATTCTGCGCCGGCATAAGTTTGACGCGGCGTTTGGCGTGGGCGGCTACGCCTCCGGCCCGATGATTCTTCTGGCCGTGCTGCACGGCATTCCCAGCGTGGTGTTCGAGCCCAATGTCGAGCCGGGCTTCACCAACCGCATTTTGGCGAAGCTCGCGACGCGCGTCGCCGTGGCGCACGCGCGGACCGCCGCGCAGTTGGGCCGCCGCGCCGCGGTCACCGGCTGCCCAGTGCGTAAGGAGTTTTTCACCGTGCCGCCCAAGGAACATCGCGCGCCATTCACCATTCTGATCACCGGGGGAAGCCAGGGCGCAGCCAGCATCAACCGCGCGGTGGTGGATTCGCTGGAGCGATTTGCCGCCAGAAAAAATCAGCTTTTCATCGTGCATCAGACCGGCGAACGCGACTATAATGCAGTTCGCGTGGCCTATGCGAGGCACGAACTGCAAGCGGAGGTTGTGCCCTTCATCGAGAACATGGCGGAGAGGTTTGCCCAGGCTGACTTGATCGTCTGCCGCTCGGGTGCTATCACGGTCGCGGAGGTGTCAGCCTCCGGACGCGCCGCCATCTTTATCCCCTTCGGAGCCGCCACCGACGCGCATCAAGCGCGCAATGCCGCGGCCATGCAACAGGCCGGCGCGGCGCTCCTGCTGCCGCAGGAGCAACTGACGCCCGAGCGTCTCACCACCGAAATCTTTTCCCTGCTGGACCAGCCCCGGAAAATTGCAGAGATGGAGCAGCGCGCGCGCTCGCTGGCGCGTCCCCGCGCGGTCGAGGAGATTGTGGACCTGCTCGAAGGGGTGGCGCGATGAACAGCGCGACGTTTCCCAATTTTCAGCGCGTGCATCTGGTGGGCATCGGCGGCAGCGGGATGAGCGGCATCGCCGAGGTCCTGCTGTCCAGCGGCTATGCCGTGTCGGGCTCCGACGCGAAGCTGTCGGCGGTCACCGAGCGGCTGCGCAAGCTGGGCGCGGCGATTCACGAAGGCCATCACGCCGAACACGTGCAGGGCGCGCACGTCGTGGTCGTCTCCTCGGCCGTGCCGTCCGACAACCCGGAACTCGTCGAAGCGCACCGCCTGAAGATTCCCGTGATCCCGCGCGCGGAAATGCTGGCGGAATTGATGCGGCTGAAATACGGCATCGCGGTCGCGGGCGCGCACGGCAAGACCACCACCACGTCGCTGGCGGCGGCGGTGCTGGCCGCCGCGGGACTCGATCCCACGTTTGTCGTCGGCGGCCGCGTGAACCATGCCGGTTCGAACGCGCGCCTGGGCCAGGGCGAGTACATGGTGGTGGAAGCGGACGAAAGCGACCGCTCCTTCCTGCTGCTGGCTCCGGTGATCGCCGTGGTGACCACCATCGACCGCGAGCATCTCGACCAGTACGCCTCGCTCGAGGAAATCCAGGATGCCTTTGTGCAATTCGTGAACCGCGTGCCCTTCTACGGTTCGGTGGTGCTCTGCCTGGACGAGCCCAACGTGCA
>JAIQGD010000028.1 GCA_020072765.1 Terriglobia bacterium | reverse complement strand
TCGCGTGCGAGGCTCTCATCATCCCATAACGTCATCCTTCTTCGATTCTCTGGCTTAACCTTCAATGTATATATTGTTGTCCCCCCGCCACAATAAGGAACGTTTGCCTTGGCCTCTTGAACGATGTAGAGTGCCGCCACTTTAATAAGATCAAGGGGGCATGATTCGTAGTAAAACGTTTTGGCGAGCCATCTTCCAATTGAAGCGCCTGCGCCAATACATTCATATGTATCAATCCGTTCGACTGTAGGACTGCCTACGCCTAATAGCCGATATTCACAGATGTCTCCATCTCGGGAGAGAAAACCTATTAACATCTGAGTTTCAGAAATCGGCGGATTGGCATAGTTCACATACTGGGAATAAACGATCTGATTTTGAGTGGTGATTATCCGCCGCACTTCTTCCGTCCGAGAACTGAGGCTCATGCCTGCCAACGCCACATTCTCTTTCTCAATGGCATCGCAGATCATGTCTGTAGTCATTGCAATCAAGCTGCGGTCCCCTGCTCCAGTGAAGAGAAACTCGATGTTATCAACGCTTCGTGGAAATATCTTCGCCGCCTCTAATTTGTCCCCGCTACTCGTATATTCCGTGTCTGCGCAAATCAAAATGCCTTCCTCGCAGACAAACCCTGCGGCAATTGTCACGGTATTCCTCTCTGGAAGCCGCTCGTATTGTGGCCGGGGTACTTGATGCGGCTTCGGGAACGGCCTAATCATACGCCGCTCCCGCCACGTGCATCATGTAAACAATCGTGCTAAAGCCCTATTGATTTTACGGGGCTTATGTCGCGGCTGAAGCCGGGACCCACAAGGCTCTCCGGTTTTTTCAGCATCCTGTTAGAACCAAGGACCTGCTCTCGAATGAGTTGTGGTGGGCGCGTCTCTCCGGCATTTCGTGCTGGTCTTTGTGCGCCTTCATGCGTGGACGTGCTCGGGCCGTTTCAGCGTGGGAAGCGCCTGGATGGATTTGCCGGCCTTTTCCTGGGCGAGGCGCAAGTCGTAGAGGCTCTGCAGATTGAGCCAGAACTGCGCGCTGGTGCCGAAGAAATGAGCGAGGCGCAGGGCGGTATCTCCGGTGATGGCCCGCGTCCCGTTCAGGATTTGCGTGACGCGATTGGTGGGCACGTGCATTTTTCGCGCCAATTCTGCCGCGCTCATATCGAGCACTTCCAGTTCTTCAGCTAGGTGTTCACCCGGATGGATAGCGGTGCGTGCCATAACGATTCTCCTAATGATAATCCACAATCTCCACACTGGACGGACCCGGTGATCGGTCGGCCCACAAGAAGCAAATCCGCCATTGATCGTTGATGCGGATGCTGTACTGGCCCTTGCGGTCGCCACTCAGCGCTTCAAAACGATTGCCGGGCAATGCGGCCAGGTCTTTCAGCGGCGTGGCCGACTCCAGGCGGTCGAGCTTCAGGCGGGCGGGGCGTTCGAATCCCGAGAATGCCTTGACCCGCTTGCCGGCGGCGAAGTCTGTGGTGCGCTTGTCCCGATAGCTGACAATCACCGGCTCACAATAGCAGGGCATACGCGTTACGTCAAGCGTAATGAACTGGCGCGTGTTCGCGGTCTTCTGGGTCGCACGTTCGCATCATGACAAGCCGCGGTTTGGCGAGCTCGCTGAGCATGGCTATTGGTTAGCAACTTATCTCAGGGCGGTGCAGATGGTATGGCGCGGTGGTTGGCCGGTGGGCTAGAGTGGCAGGTAAGGCGAGGCTATGGAGACGAAATACTCGGCGCTCACGAAATGTTTTCTCGACGCGCTGGACCGCTACGCCAATCCGCGGGCGCAGATTTACCGCGCGGGGAACGGCTGGGAATCGATTTCGGCCGAGGAGATGCTGCGGCGCGTGGCGGGGCTGGCGCGGGCTCTGGGCGAGCTGGGGATCCGGGCGGGCGACCGCGTGGCGATTTTTGCGCCGAACTGCCCCGAATGGCACATTGCCGATTTCGCGATCCAGGGACTGGGCGCGGTCAGCGTGCCGGTCTATTTCCATGAGTCGACCGACCGGCTGACGTACATTTTGGAGGACTCGGGCGCGCGCGTGGTAGTGACGGCCGGGGAAGCGCAGGCGCGGCGGATTGCCGAATTCCGCGAGCGCCTTCCAGCGCTCGAGCACGTGATTTGCGTGGCGCCGCCGGTGGACCTGCCGGGCGATTTCCTGCGCTATGAAACGCTGATCGCGGCGGCGGGCGACGCCGACGTCACGCAATACCGGCGCGGGGTCATGGAAGTCACCCCGGACCAACTGGCCACGATCATCTACACCTCCGGCACGACGGGCGAGCCCAAGGGCGTGATGCTCACGCAGTTGAACCTCAGCTCGAACGCGCTGGACTCCAGCCGGGACTTCGGCAATCAGCCCTCCGACATCGGCCTGTCGTTTTTGCCCCTGGCGCACGTCTACGGGCGGGTCATGGACTACGGATATTTTCTGCGGGGCGCGTCGGTCGCCTACGTCGAACAGATGGAGACGGTGGCGCAGGCGCTGCGGGAGGTGCGGCCGATGGTGCTGGCGGCGGTGCCGCGATTTTACGAGAAGACCTACGCGAACATCATCGAGCAGGGGCACCGCGAAACGGGGCTGCGGAGAAAGATCTTCGATCAGGCGCTGCGCGTGGCGGCGGAAGCGGTGCCGTGGCGCGCGTATGGACGTAAGGTTTCCTTCGGCGTGAAACTCCGCTGGCACGTGGCAAACCGCGTCGTATTTTCGAAGATTCGCGCGGGGATGGGAGGCCGGATCCGGGCGCTGAGTTCCGGGGGCGCGCCGCTGGCTCCCGAGTTGGCGGAATTTTTCTGGAGCGTGGACTTGCCGGTGTATCAGGGCTACGGCCTTACGGAGACTTCGCCGGTGGTCACTACGAACACGCCGCTGGCCAGCAAGGTGGGCACGGTGGGGCGGCCGATCGCGAACGTCGAGGTGCGCATTGCGGAGGACGGCGAGATTCTGGTGAAGGGGCTGTGCGTCATGCGCGGGTACTACCGCAAGCCCCAGGATACGCGGGAAGTCCTGACGCCCGAGGGGTGGTTTTCCACGGGGGACATCGGGCGGATCGATGAGGACGGTTATCTGGTCATCACCGACCGCAAGAAGGAATTGCTGAAAACGGCCGGGGGAAAATTCGTGGCGCCGGCGCCGATCGAGAACCTGCTGAAGACGTCGCAATACATTGACAACGCGATGGTGGTGGGCGACAAGCGGAAATTCGTGTCGGTCCTGATCGTGCCGGATTTCACGGCGATCGAGGCGGCGGGGCGCGCGGCGGGCCAGGAGTTTGCGACCCGCGCGCAAGTGGCCGCCAGCCCGTGGTTGCGCGATCTGCTCGCGGGCGAGATCGAGCGGCTGACGGAGCCGCTGGCGCAGTACGAGAAGCCGAAGCGCTTTGCCGTGCTGGACCAGGATTTCACGTTCGCCAACGGCGAGGCGACGTACACGCTCAAGCTGAAGCGCCGCGTGATCGAGGAGCGATACCAGGACGTGATCGCGCGGCTGTACGCCGACGTCGAGGAGCCGCGCCCGCAGCGGAGGGCGTAGACTGCGCTTTTCAGGGGCGAGGGACACAGGCTGTACTTGAGAGCGACGCTGAGATTCTTCGCCCATCTCCGGTTTCGGGAGTCCGGTGGACTCCACCGGAGACCCAACACCGGATCTCGCCGGATGGGCTCAGAATGACGAGCGCGTGGTGAGTGGGCCTTGTGATACTGCCGCCTGCCTGTGAGAAATTCGGACTGGTCCGAAAACCCGGCCGGGCGCGATACAATGGAAGCGGAGACATTCCGATGACCGACCAACTGGTGATAGCAGGGCGGGCGTTCAGTTCGCGGCTGATCGTGGGCACGGGCAAATACCGCACGTTCGAGGAGATGAGGCGGGCGCATCACGCCTCGGGCGCGGACATGGTGACCGTGGCGGTCCGGCGCGTCAACCTGAGCGACCGCACCAAGGAATCGCTGCTCGATTACATCGACCGCGAGAAGATTTTCATTTTGCCGAACACGGCGGCGTGCTTCACGGCGGACGACGCGGTGCGCACCGCGCGCCTGGGGCGCGAGGCCGGCCTTTCCTCCTGGGTGAAGCTCGAGGTGATCGGCGACGAGCAGACGCTGTTTCCCGAGACCGAAGAGCTGATCCGCGCGACGAAGACGCTGGTGAAGGAAGGTTTTACGGTCCTGCCGTACACCAACGACGACCTGATCGTGGCGCGCAAGCTGATTGACGCGGGCGCGGCGGCGGTGATGCCGCTGGCGGCGCCGATCGGGTCGGGCATGGGCGTGCAGAACGTCGCCAACCTGCGCATCCTGCGCGAGAGGATCACGGAAGTGCCGCTGATCGTGGATGCGGGCGTGGGCACGGCGTCGGATGCCGCCATCGCCATGGAACTGGGCGCCGACGGCGTGCTGATGAATACGGCCATCGCGGGCGCGCAGGACGCGGTGCTGATGGCCGAAGCGATGCGCGCGGGGGTCGAGGCGGGGCGCAAGGCGTTTCTCGCCGGGCGCATTCCCAAGAAGCTCTATGCCACTGCATCGAGCCCTCTTACCGGCGTGGTGCGGTAGCCCTGTCCCAGGCGGAAGTGTAGCGTGCGCCTTCCCGCTTCGAAAACGGCCGGGAGGCACGAATCAAGAAGGTGTGAGTGTAGAGCCGCGGTCTTTAGCGCGGCAGGTAAGACGCGCCTCGGTGATGCCAGCGTGCCGGGCTGAAGGCCCCGGCGCTACATAAACACCTTCCCTCGGCGCAGGCTCCGCCACGTTGTTGAATTCTGCGGCGCCAATCCAGCGGCGAAGCAAGCTTCGCCGTGTTGGCTGCGAGGCGCCGACCGCCGTGTGGCAAAGCGGCGGCAAGCCGCCGCACTCCAAAGCCTTTGGCGATTCCGTCCAGGTTATTCAGCGGACTATCGCATCACCAGACTAGCGAAACAGGACATGCCAGGTGATGTCCACGAGGGCGTGGACGAGCGTGCCGGGGACGAGCGAGCGGGTCTTCATCCAGGCGCGGCCGTAAAACAGTCCCGCGATGGCCGCGAGCCCCACATATTTCCAGTTCGGGTACGGCGCGTGGAAGATGTGCGCCAGCCCGAAAATAGCCGAAGCCACGATCAGCCCCGCCCATTCGTTCTGCAGCGTCCGTGAAAGCAGGTTCTGCAGCAACCCTCGAAACAGGAACTCCTCGGGCCACGCCGTGAAAAACAGAGTGCCGATCACCGACAGAGGAAGCGAGCGCGCGCCGGCGTGCGTGGGATTAAACGTGATGAAGCCGATCTTCATGCCGAGGGGGATGGCGATGGCGGCGTAGACGATGAAGTGGAATCCGAAATTCCAGGCGTAGCCGCGCCGCCAGTCGATTCCATAGCCAGTGCCTTCCAGCCGGCGGAGGAATACGAAAGCGGCCACGCCGGTGGAGAGCGCCGTGAGAACCACGAGCGTGTGCGTCAGCGGCGGGGGATAGGGGAAGATCCGGGCGATCCACCGGGATTGGACGGGCAGCCAGATCAGCGCCACCGCGGCGTAATCCTCCCAGGTGCCCGGCGGCTTTCCCGCGCTGCTGGCCAGGAGAAGCGCGGGCAGGATGGTGTAGGCGGTCGCGGCGAGGATCGTTTTCCAGTTGCCGCTCACGCCGAAGGCGTAGATCAGCACGGCGAAAAGAGGGAAGAGCGGGGCGAGCAGTTTCCCCGGCGAGCCCGCGAGCCGCTGCAGTCCATCGAGGACTGGCGGCGCGGCGAGAAACAACTCGAAGGCAAACAGGCCCGCCGCCACGCCGAGCGCGAGGGCGAATCTGGGCCCGCGGTAGCCGTGCCAGAGCCCGTCGAGCGCCGCGATGGCAACGATGCCGGCCCACACGGCCAGGGCCGTCGGGAGATTCATCTGCCGGGATCGGGAGCCCGCTGCCACGGCCAAGAATTGTACTGAACGGAGCACACGAAGCGACAAAAACTTGCTTTGGATTCCGGCGTCGGCGATTCTGTGCTTTATCGGAGCGCGATGAGCCAAGGGAAAAATCGTTTCGCGTACATCGACTGGATGCGCGGGCTGGCGTGCGTGCTGATGTTCCAGACGCACGCCTATGATTCCTGGCTCGGGGGGCCGGCGCGGGAGACTTCTTTTATCCGGTGGTCGCAGCTGGGAGGGACGCTTCCGGCTCCGCTGTTTTTGTTCCTCGCCGGCGTTTCCTGCGCGCTGCTCACTGACAAGACGCGCCGCCAGGGCATCCCCGCCAACGAAATCGCGAAGAGGACCATGCGCCGGGGCGCGGAGATTTTCGGGCTGGGCCTGCTGTTTCGCGTGCAGGAGTTTCTTCTCGGGCAGCCGGGGGCGCCGTGGACCGATTTATTCCGCGTGGATGTTTTGAACATGATCGGATTGTCGATTGTGCTGATCGGCGTGGTGTGCCGGATGGCGCCGAGCCGGTGGGGAAGCGCGCTGCTGGCCGCGGGCGTATCGGCGGGGATCGCGCTGGCCACGCCGCCGCTGTGGACGACCTGGCGGCCGCGCTGGCTGCCGTGGTATCTGGAGTCGTACATCAACGGCGTGCACATCTATGGTTCGCCGCGGCCGTGGCTGTTTCCGATTTTTCCGTGGGTGGCGCTGGCGTTTGCCGGGGTGGCCGTGGGCTTCGCGTTGTTCAGCGACTGGGCGAAGGAGCATCCGGCGCGGACGACGCTGCTGATTGGGGCGGGAGGAGTGGGGATCTTCTTCGTGTCATCATGGCTCGATGCGCGGCCTGTGCAACTCTACGCCGTGTACGACTACTGGCACACGAGCCCCAATTTTTTTCTGGCGCGCGTGGGCATCCTGATGGTGCTGGCATGGGTGGCGTATGCGTGGTGCCGCTGGGGGCTGGGCGAGATAGGCTTCAGTCCGCTGGTGCAACTGGGGCAGACGTCGCTGCTGGTGTATTGGGTGCACATCGAGTTTGTCTACGGAGGGTTGTCCATTTTGCGGAAGCGCGCGCAGACGATCCCGAGGGCTTCCCTGGGACTGCTGGTTATTTTCACGGCGATGCTTCTGCTTTCGCTGGCGCGCACGCGTTTTCAGGGGCGCGGGGGCGAGATCCTGGCAAAGATGCGGCGTGCTATGCGTCCCGCAACGGAGACCTAGGGCTTTTCCGGCGTGCTGCCGGACCGCGGATTCGGAGCGGCGGCATCGCCGGGCTTGGGCTGAATCTTGAAGATGTATTCGCCGGGCCGCGCCAGGCCCATTTCCTCGCGGGCGATTCGTTCGATGGCTTGCGGATCGCTCTTCAGCGCCTTCACGCGCTCCTGCATCTGGCGGTTCTCTTCGTTGAGCTGATTGATTTCCTTTTGGACGCGGGCGGCTTCCTGCTGGGAGCGGCGCATGGCGATCAGGCCGTGCGTTCCGAAAACGTCTTGAAGCAGCAGCAGTCCGAGGGCCCCCACCAGCAGCCAGTTCAAATGGCGGCGCAGGAAGCGGCGCAGTTGTTCGGCGAAGCCCGCCGGCTCGTCGTGGCGCGGATGGATATGGAGGGGCTTGGCGTTCATTGGGTAATCCATGCGCGCGCCTGCTCGGCAAGCTGCTGGGATGCGGCGGGCGTGGCGGCTTCGGCGTAGATGCGCACCAGCGGCTCGGTGCCCGAGGGTCTCATCAGCACCCACGCGCCGTCGGCGAAGGTCAGCTTCAAACCGTCGGTGCGGTTTGTCTTGGCCACGGGGCGCCCGGCGAATTCCCGAAAATCCCCACTGAGGCGTTTGGGCAGTCTGGCCTGGGCGTCTTCGGACAGATGCAGATTGACGCGGACCGGCCAGAACTCCTGGCCGACGCGGCGAAACAGGTCGCGGAGTTGTTCGCCGAGCGAGGACTGGCGGGCCGCAATCATTTCGGCGACGAGCAGGCAGGCCAGGACGCCGTCCTTCTCCGGGAGATGGCCGCGAATGGTCATGCCGGCGCTTTCTTCGCCTCCCAGCGCGATTTTGTCCTGACGGAGCAGCGGGCCGACGTATTTGAAACCCACCGGGGTTTCGTAGACCTCGACGCCATGCAGGCGGGCGACGGCGTCCAGCAGGTGCGTGGTGGCCACACTGCGCGACGCGCCGAGCTTGTAGCCGCGCGTCTGGAGCAGGTAATCGAAGATGAGGGCGAGAATGTGATTGGGCGAGATGAAGGAGGCGTCGCGATCCACGATGCCGAAGCGGTCGGCGTCTCCGTCGGTGGCCAGGCCCGCGAGCGCCTTCTTTTCGGCGACGGCCTGCTTCAATACGGCGAGGTTTTCCTCGGAGGGGTCCGGGCCGGTGCCTCCAAAGAGGACGTCGCGCGAGGCGCGGATGGAAGTCGCGGTGACGCCACCTTCGGCGAGGATGCGGTCGAGCCAGCCCGCGCCGCAGCCGTGCACCGCATCGCAGACGAAGCTGCCGGGAGCCCGGCGCAACACGTCGAAGCGAACCACGCGGCGCAACTGCTCGAAGTACGGCTCGCGGGGGTCGATGCGCTCGAAATCGTCGGCGATGTCGTGCGGATGGCCTTCGTTGTCTTCGATCGCGGCCGCCCGCTTCTCGATGTCGCGCGTGACTTCGGGCAGCGCGGGCCCGCCATCCGGGCCGGAGAACTTCAGGCCGCTGTACTGAGCGGGGTTGTGACTGGCGGTGATGTTCACGCCGCCATCGAGCTTTCCGTGCAGGATGGCGTGGGCGATGGCCGGAGTGGGAGTCGGCTCGCGGCAGAGCAGCACGCGGCACCCATGCGACCGCAGCACGGCGGCGGCGGTGCGCGCGAACTCCTCGGCGAAAAAGCGGGTGTCGTGCCCGACAATCAATACCGGAGATTTCTTTTGTGCCCGGACATGGGCGGCGATGGCTGCCGACGCTCGGCGGACGCCGGCGAAGGTGAAATCTTCGGCGATGACGCCGCGCCAGCCGGAGGTGCCGAAATGGATCGCTTGGCTTGCCACGGAGCGCTATTGTATCTTGTCGCGCAAGTCTGGGGTACACAGGAATCGGATGCGGGGGAGTCGCAAGAGTAAAGGCGGACGATGACGGACAAGATCGTGGTACTGGTAACGTGCGGGTCGGTGAAGGAAGCCCGGCGGATCGCCCGGGCGCTGGTGGAGGGCCATCTGGCGGCCTGCGTCAACATCGTGCCGGGGCCGGTGGAATCCATTTATCGGTGGAAGGGGCGGGTCGAGTCCGCGAAGGAGCGTCTGGTGGTCATCAAAACGTCGCGCCGACGGTTTGCCGCCGTCGAGCAGGAGATTCGGCGGCTGCACAGTTACCAGGTGCCTGAAATCATGGCGTTGCCGATCGCGCACGGCTCGCGGGATTATCTCGCATGGATGTCCGCATCCGTCTCACGCTCGAAGAAGTGACCTTTGGGGATTGCTCCCGCGGGGGGCAGTGGTCCTGGACGCGCGGGGGGCTTGAGAGGGAAGGCCAATTGGGGTACAAGAGAGGAATGGTGAAGGTGGCGGCATTTCGTCGGCTAGGTTTTTCCGCACCCCGATGGGTAGGCGTGCTCTCAGCCTTGCTCACCGCCGTGCTGTTGTGCGCGACGATCAGCTTTGGGCAGACCAAGCCTGCCGATCCGGCCACCACACAGGGGCGCGTGGGCTCCTCGGACGAGAAGGAGCAGAAGAACCGGAAGGAGCAGAAGCCCTCCGGGCCACCCACGACGCAGCTGAAGATCCGGGTGACGGACAAGAACGAAAAGCCGGTCGGCAATGCCAGCGTCTACATCCGGTTCTACGCGGGAGGCGGCCTTCTGCATCACGACAAGCTGACGGAAATGGACTTCAAGACGAATCAGGACGGTTCGCTGAAGGTTCCGCCCGTTCCGCAGGGCAAGATCATGATTCAGATCATCGCCACGGGCTGGCATACGTTCGGCCAGTGGTACGACGTGCAGAAAGAGGAGGAAACGATTTCGATTCGGCTCGCACCGCCAGCGCACTGGTACTAAAGAGTTCCCGCCGGAGTCCGTTTTATTGTCAAATTGTTCGCAAAAAATTCCCGTTCCCGGAAAACAAAAGCGCGGGAGCAGCGAGATTTGGTGAAGTTCGTGCTCGCCACGTCCGCGGGGCCGAAATCTGCACAGAATTTGTGCAAACCGGAGTAAGCCTTGTAGTAATGCGCGATTTCCATTCGTGGGCGAGTCTTTTCCACACGGTTTTCAACAGAACTGTTGAAAACTTTCATACAGCATTCACATTTGGCCGGATGTTTTTGCGGCCCGCGCGGCCATGTGGCGTGAAAATTGCTGGCTCGCGCGGCGCTCGGATGGAATTGTTGAGCAGATATTCGGGAATCTTTCCTGGCGTGAAGTCTTACAACCATCGAACAGCGCCACGGAACCTTGCATCCGATGCGGCATGCTATTCTTAGGGCTGCAAGACTCGCCCGGCCGGCCGGAAACATCCAAGAAAGGCCCATGAAAGAACTGATTCTCAACGCGGATGATTTTGGCCTCACGCGAGGGGTAAACGAAGGGATTATCCGCGCTCATCGGGAGGGAATCCTCACCAGCGCGACGTTGATGGCCAACGGTGCGGCCTTCGATGACGCCGTCGAACGCGCTCTGGCCAATCCCAGTCTGGGAGTGGGATGTCACCTGGTGATCGTGGGAGGGTTCTCGGTGGCGCCACCGGAGGAGATTCCCACGTTGGCTGGCCGGGACGGGCGTTTGCCCGCTTCTCTGGCCACGCTGGTGGGGAAAGTAAGCGCGGGAAGCATCCGGGCCAGGGACATCGAGCGGGAGTTGCTGGCGCAGATTGAGAAAATCCGCCGTGCCGGCATTGATCCCACGCACCTCGATACCCACAAACATGCGCACGCTCACCCGGGCGTGCTGGAAGCGGTAGGGCGGGTGGCGCGCCAGACGGGAATCACACGGCTGCGGAAGCCCATGGAGAACCTTCGCGATTCCTGGCGGTCGGTCCGAGGAAATGGCGGAGGTGTGTCGAAGCAGCTCGCCGCCGCCGCAGCGCTGCGTGCTTTGGCGCCACGGTTTCGCGCTCTGGTGCGGAAGTACGGGTTGATCACACCGGATCACTTTTTAGGCTTGGCGGCGACGGGGCATCTGGGTCCGGCCGCGTTGTGTCGCTTGATTGACACACTTACCGAGGGCCGAACGGAAATTATGGTGCACCCAGGCCTTTGCAATGCGGATCTGGCGGAGACCGGCTCGCGCCTTCAAGCGCAACGTCAATTGGAACTGGAGGGTTTGCTGGCCGCGGAAGTCAAAGGCGCCGTCGCGAGACACGGAGTACGGTTAATCAGCTATCGGGAATTGGGCGAACGTCGGCTACCATGACGCACGGCTCATATGCTTGATGGCCGGGAAGATAAGGTGACTGTTGGAGGTGCTCAGGACTCCCGAAGAGCGGAACAGAGCCGTTCGGACGGTCTCCCAGAGAGAATGCTTTGAAAGTTCAGCCAGAAAGAAACCAACGGCATATTCTTGGGTGCCGAGCATCTCAAGACACGAATTCCGGTCGAGAAAGGATACTTCGATGAAACTAGTTTCGATGACGGCCCGAGTTATGCGGCCTGGATTCCTGATCGTCTGCGTGGCGCTCGGCATTGGCACACTGCCTGCGGTCGCGCAGACAACGCCAGCCGGCGTGCCCGTTCCCGAAGACAGCCCGCTCTTCATCGCCTTCAAGCAACTCGAGAAGCAGCCAGGGTATCGCATGACGCTAACAGCGGAATCGAACGACCCACGCGTGGCTCAGATGGCGGCCAGGGGGATGGGCTTCAGCCCGATCGAAACGGTGGTTAAGGGCGGCGCCCGGCAGGTGACCATGCACATGAAAATGCCCGCCATGGACCAGCCGGGCACGATCGACGACTGGGAGATTCGCGGTGTCGTGCAAAACGGGCGGGGCGCGCGCTTGATCACCTCCCCTGCCGTGCCGCGCATCATGAAGCTCAGCGAGCAAATGGCGGCCATGCAAATGGCGATGTTGGACCGGCAGGCCGGAGTGGCGATGGCGCATGCCGCAGCCCAAGGGCCCATGGGGGCAATCACGGCAGGAATGATTGCAGTGCAACCGCTCATTGCGAACATTGAAGCGCCGCGGTTGCTGAAGAAGGAAAAGGACTTCTTCTCATGGAAGTGTATGCCGGAGCTTGGCGGCGGGCAAAGTGCGACCCAGAAGAAGAACCAGCTCACCGATATGCGGTTGCTAGGCGACCAGGCCGTGGGGGGCAGGTCCGCCACCGCATACGAGTTCTACGTGCGCGATGGCGATCGATTCCAGGGGCCCTTGCATTTGCTGGTGGCTAAAGACACCGGACTGCCGCTGCGCATCGACATGACCGATCCGCAGGGACACGGCAGCATGCACATGGACTATTCCTTCGACGGGATAAGCGATATCGAGATCCCAACCTGCATGGCGAGCGCGCAATAACGGGTTTCGCCCCCGGCGCCGGGGATGCCCTTAGCGAGACCGCCAGCGCTGAAACGCGGCGAAACGCGATGGTGTCTCAGACGATGGCCGCTACTCCAGGTCGGGTGGTGTCACCTTGGCAATCCAGGAGTCGTAATCCGAGGTGTAGCCCACGCGTTGCTGCAAACTGCGGATGCGCTGGTCGAGAGCGGCGACCTGGCTGGGCGAAAGGGCGGGCAGGGTTTTGACGCCTTCCTCAACCGCGGTGGCCCGCGCGGCCGCCCGGGCTTCGGCGGATGCGTATAGCCCGGAGAAATCTCCGCCGCCTTCACCCACGCCCATATAATTCTCGATGAGCTGCGTCGTCACCTTTTGGCTATGGTCGAGCGAGACGCGAATGTTGCCCTGGCCGGTGACGACGTTCCCCACGCCGAACACATGATCGCTCCCCGCATAGCGTGGCAGATTGTCGTCAGTGAAGGTGTAGTACTCCCCCTTCATGGCCACGCCGGGAATAGCCTCCGGTACTGACCCGATGGAGGAAACCACGAGGGGAGCGCGCAGCTCGTGTTCGGAGCCGGGTATCGGATCTGCTTTGCGGCCCTCCACTTTCGTTTCCGTCAGCTTCAGGCCGGTGAGGCGTCCGCCCTCGACGATCAGGCCGGTAGCCATGCGGCGATCCTGAAAACGGAAGAGATAGCGGTCCCGGGCCAGGCGAATCATTTTTTGGCGGACGTGTTCGGTCTTGGCGATTTGTTCCGGCGTGGCGTTTTCCGGGGGCTGCGCCAGGGGCATATCCTGTTCCCGGCGGCGGTAGATCAGCAGGCATCCTTTGACGCCTAAGCTGGCCGGGTCGATGCCGCGGGGCTTGCAGAATGCGGGAATGCCTTTCTCCAGATCGTGGAGAGTGGATTCCACACCGCGGGCTTGGAGCGCCCGCGCGTAATTTTCGAGTTGCAGGATTTTCACGACATCGATGGAGGCCAGACCGCCGCCGACGACCAACGCTTCATCCGGGGCGTCATATTGCGGCCCAGAGTAGCCCTTTTCGCTCTTGTGGTTGTACCAGTGGATGAACGGATTTTGGTAGAGCAGGCCTTTGCCGACATACTGCTCGGCTCCGGGCACTCCCAAATCCCGGTCGCGCCAGGCGCCGTTGGCCAAGATCACGGCGGAGAATCCCCAGTGATCACACAGGTCCCGAAAATCCAAGTCCTGGCCGAGCTTCACCGAGGGGATGAATTGAATGCCGGGTTTTTTGAGGCGGGCGTCGATCCGGCGGTATTCCTGGCGGCGCTGTTCGGCGTGCCAACGGGGCAGGCCATCCTCGATTTTTCCGTAAGGTCTTTTGTTTTGTTCAAAGACGGCCACGCGAATGCCGTGGTCCGCCAGAAGTTCCGCCGCAACGGAACCGGAGACGGCTCCGCCGACGATGGCGACGTAGTACTGTCCGTGTTCAGCCATTCAGGATCACCATGATTGCAGTGGGGACTCCCAAAAAGAGGAAATTGTACACCAGCCCGCCGATTTTCGACCGGGGAAGAGCGCCCGAGAGAATGCTCGGTCTTTTCCCGAAGAAGCCTCTCCGGCGTGACCAGTGCGCGCCGCCGCGCGGGCAATAAGCCACGATAGTCGAAGAGCGGGTAATTTGATATAGTCCCGCCCAATAGTGGGTTCGCAAAGTGAACTGGTGGTTCGATCCTGGGGAAGACGCAGCGCAAGCGGATCAAGGAGGTGGCCATGCACGTCGGGTATGGTACGGGTTTTCAACATTTGAACGATTACTCGGATACGCAGTTTTTGCGCGAGGAGATCGGGAACTGCGAAATGGCGGAGTCGCTGGGGATGGATTCGGTCTGGGTGACCGAGCATCACTTCGACCGATACTCGGTGAGCCCCGACCCGTTGCAATTCCTGTCCTATCTGGCGGGCCGGACCAAGCGGATCAAGCTGGGGTCGATGGCCATCATCGTGCCGTGGCACGATCCGATGCGCCTGGCCGAACAGATCGTACTGCTCGACCATTACTCGAACGGGCGGTACATCCTGGGCGTTGGCCGGGGTCTGGCGCGGAGAGAGTTTGAAGGATTGCGCATTGACCAGAATCAGGCGCGCGCCCGCTTTGACGAATACACCGAGTTGGTGTTGCGGGCGCTGGAGACCGGGTTCATGGAAGGCGGCGCAATAACCCAGCAGCCGCGCCGCGAACTGCGTCCCCGGCCGTTCAAGTCCTTCCAGGGGAGATCATTTGCGGCGGCAGCTTCGGCCGATTCCGTGCCGGTGGTGGCGAGGCTGGGCCTGGGCTTGCTGGTGATCTTGCAAAAGCCGTGGGATCAGGTTCGCGCGGATTTCGAACTGTACCACAAGTGCTGGCGCGAATCGCACGGCCCCAACGTACAGCCGCCGAAACCGTTTTGTTCGGGGTTCTGCTTCGTGGATGAGAGCGCCGATCGAGCCGAAGAACTGGCGCGGAAGTATCTGGCGGCGGGCTATCGCGAGGCGTTGACGCACTACGACATGTTCGGCAAGCACTTCGCGGCGACCAAGGCCTACGATCGCTACGCCAATCTGAGCAACTATCTGAACCAGATCGGCGAGGACAAGGCCGTCGAGGACTACGTGCAGCTGATGCCCTGGGGAACGCCGCAGCAAGTGCTCGAAAAGTTCTCGAAGATGAAGGACTTGATCGACATGCAGGGCATCATGCCCAACTTCAATTTCGGGGGTATGGCGCACCAGGAATCGGTGCGCAGCCTGAAGCTGTTCGTCCAGGAGTGCATGCCGGAGCTGAAGAGCTGGCCGGCGGCCACGCTGGAGGAGCCCCGCGAGTTGAACGCGGCGTAAGACGGTCGCGCTACAATCGGAACGCTACACCGGGAGCCATGAACCACATGGCTCCTTTTTTTTGCGAGGGCTGCGATCTATGGCTGGAGCTTGAAATACGCAACGCCGAGGGGCGGCAGCCGCAGCTTGAGGGAATAGGGGCGGTCGTTCCAGGGAATGGGCTCGGCCTGGACACCGCCGGCGTTGCCGATGTCCGTGCCCTCGTAGTATCTCGAATCGGTGTTGAGGATCTCTCGGTAGAAGCCCGGGCGAGGCACGCCGACGCGGTAATTCTCGCGGGCCACCGGCGTGAAGTTGCAGACGGCGACCACAAAGTTCTCGGGATTCCGGGCACGCCGCACGAAGGCCAGGACGCTCGCCGCGGCATCGTGGGGGTCCAACCATTCGAAGCCGGACCATTCGAAGTCGACTTCGTGGAGCGCCGGTTCCGCGGTGTGCAGGCGATTCAAATCGGCGAGCAGGCGCTGGATGCCGCGGTGGGGCGGCGAATCCTCGAGCGCCCAATCCACCGAGCCTTCTTCCCAGAATTCGTCGCGCTGGCCGAGTTCGCCGCCCATGAATAGCAGCTTCTTGCCCGGATGCGCGTGCATGTAGCCCAGGAGGAGGCGCAGATTGGCGAATTTTTGCCAGTCGTCGCCGGGCATCTTCTCCAACAGGGCACGCTTGCCATGGACGACCTCATCGTGCGAGAGGGGGAGGACAAAGTTTTCGTGGAAGGCGTACAACATCGAAAAGGTGAGCTCATTGTGGTGGTATTGCCGATGAATGGGATCGAGCGAGATGTAGCGCAGCGTATCGTTCATCCATCCCATGTTCCACTTCAGGTCGAAGCCGAGGCCGCCGATATAGGTCGGGCGCGAAACCGCCGGCCAGGATGTGGATTCCTCGGCGATCATCAGGGCGCCGGGATGGCGCGCGTGTAGGATTTCGTTGAGCCGCTTCAGGAAGGCGATGGCCTCCAAATTCTCGCGGCCGCCGAAGGCATTGGGAATCCATTCGCCGGGCTGGCGCGAATAATCCAGGTAGAGCATCGAGGCGACGGCGTCTACGCGCAGGCCGTCGATGTGGTAGCGGTCGATCCAGAACAGGGCGTTGGAGAGCAGGAAGTTCTGGACTTCATGGCGGCCGTAATTGAAGACCAGCGTGCCCCAGTCGGGATGGGCGCCCAGGCGCGGGTCTTCGTGCTCGTAGAGGTGAGTGCCGTCGAAAAATGCCAGGCCATGGGCGTCGCGCGGGAAATGCGCGGGCGTCCAATCGAGGATCACGCCGAGGCCCTCCTGGTGACAGCGGTCGACGAAATACATGAAGTCGGCGGGCGCGCCGAAGCGGCTAGTCACGGCATAGTATCCGACGGTCTGGTAACCCCAGGACGCGTCGAAGGGATGTTCCATGACGGGCATGAGTTCGACATGCGTGAATCCCATGCGCTTAATGTAGGGGACCATCTCGTCGGCGAGTTCGCGGTAGGTGAGCCAGCGGTCACCTTCGCCCGTCTTGCGCCGCCAGGATCCGGCGTGAACTTCATAGATGGACATGGGGGAATGCAGCCAGTCGTGGGCTTCGCGCGACGCGATCCATGCGGCGTCGTTCCACTGGTAGCGGTCAATGCTGCAGACGACGGACGCGGTCTTGGGCCGCACCTCCGCGGCGAAGCCATAGGGGTCGGCCTTCAAGGCCAGGTGGTTGTCCGCGCGCGAAAGGATTTCGAATTTGTAGAGCGTTCCTTCGTCGAGGCCGGGCAGGAAGATTTCCCAGATGCCGCTGGAGCCGCGACCGCGCAGGGCGTGGGCGCGGCCATCCCAGCCGTTGAAGTCGCCCACGACACTCACACGCTGCGCGTTGGGGGCCCAAACGCCGAAATGAACGCCGCGCACGCCTTCCGATTCCCGCACGTGCGCACCCAACTTGTTGTAGTTCAGGTAATGCGTGCCTTCGCCCAATAAGTGGAGATCGTAATCGGTGAGGATCGGGGGGAAGGCGTACGGGTCGTATGCTTCGACCGTCGTCCCGCCGGGGAAGTGGAATTGCAGCCGATACGCCGCCGGCGCGGGAGCTTCTCCGTCGCGCAGGCCGGGAAGATCGCTGGGGAGGACGGCCTCAAAGAGGCCGTCGGGATGAATCTGCCCCGCGGGATAGAGCGCATGAGTCGCGCTCCAGACCACGGTCAGGCCTAACGCGCCGGGCCGCAGCGCACGGATCGCCAGCGCGCACTTTCCACCGCGCTCCGTCCAGTGTGGCCCGAGAACGCAGAACGGATCGGAGTGAGCTGCGCGGACCACGCTTTCCATTTCGTCCGGAAGGTGCTGTCGGACCTGACTCATTGCGCTGGGCCAGCTTTCGTCCAGATTGTCTGCGTCTGGATACACCATCTTATCGTAGTTTTAGGCGTGCAGCGTGACGGAGCTAAGGGCGAAGAAAAAGCGTGTGGGAACCGCGCACAGGGGTGTCCGAAGTGGGACAGATTGTGCCCAAAATGGGCAATGGGGGAGGAAACTGGCCTTCATTACAGGTGCAGAATGAAACAAATTGACCGTTCTTTGGTACGAGAGTACTATCGACGCCCTAACCGGGTCCTCCCATATTGGACACAGGGGACTTTTGTGCGGTATGGGTGTCCTCTCTGCCCCGTTGAGCGGGGTCGTCGAGATGCCGAAGAGATCAGGCAAACTTAGGTCTAGACAGAACCGCCCGGCCGTCTCCTTGATCCGGATGAATGGGAAGGCAGAGGCGCGTACGCTCACTGGTTTTTCGGTGGTGCGGGGAACCCCGTCCTTGGG
Source organism: Terriglobia bacterium (assembly GCA_020072765.1). Lineage (GTDB taxonomy): Bacteria > Acidobacteriota > Terriglobia > Acidiferrales > UBA7541 > Palsa-295. The sequence continues at coordinate 12,131 of JAIQGD010000028.1, read as the reverse complement.
TGTGGCGAATGTCGAAATCCTGTTTACCGGCAATCCGGACCCGATGTATGTGTATGACCGCAAGACCCTCCAGTTTCTGGAAGTCAATGACGCCGCGCTGAAGAAGTACGGATACACGCGCGACGAATTCCTGCGCATGAAGATCACGGACATTCGTCCCGCAGAGGATGTCCCTCTGTTGCTGGCGAGCCTTCGCAAAAACACGAAGCCGCTGTCGTCGCGAGGCTGCTGGCGGCATCGCCGGAAGGATGGCCAGATCTTCGATGTGGAAATAACGACGCAGCGACTTTGCTTTGAAGGGCACGACGCGCATCTCGCGGTCCTTCAGGATGTGAGTGCCCGCCGGGCCGCGGAACGGAAAGCGGCGGAGCACAACGCCTACTTGCACGCCGTGATGGACAACAATCCTCTCGCCGTCGTCGCGCTCGACGCCCACCGGCGAATCCAGATGTGCAACCCCGCTTTCGAGCGAATGTTCGGCTATCGCCTGGCGGAGATCCGAGACCGACGACTCGAAGAGCGCATGGTAACTCCCGGACGCGAGAGCATTGCCATCTCATTCATGGAACGTGCGATGGCCGGCGAGGTCATGCGCATAACGGTGCAGGCGCCGCGCCGGGATGGCTCACTCGTGGATGTGCGGATCTTGGGGGTTCCGTTGGTGATCAACGGGGAGCGCCGAGGCACGTTCGCGTTGTACGAGGATATTACGGAACAGGTCCGCGCGGAGGAAGCGCGCCGTCAGGCGGAGGAAAAATACCAGCGGATTGTGGACAATGCGGTGGAGGGGATTTTCGAGTCGATTCCCGGGTACTGCCTGGTGGCCGTCAATCCCGCGCTGGCGCGCATCGCGGGTTATGCCTCGCCGGCGGAGATGATCAGCAGCATTGCAAACCTCAGCCAGCTCTATGCCGATCCGCGCGAACAGCAAACCTTGGACCGGATTCTCAAGGAGCGCGGGTTCATCGAAGGTTTCGAATGTCAGATGCTGCGCAAAGACGGCAGCACGATCTGGATTTCGCTCAACGTCCGGGAAACGCCGGGCGAGGACGGCAAGCCCACCATGCGGGACGGCACGGTGGTGGAGATCACGGCGCGGAAGCGGTCCGAACTCGAGCGCCAGGTGACCACCGAAATCATCCGCTCGGTCACCGTGACGGACAATCTGGATGATCTCCTCCGCTTGATCCATGCAGCGCTCAAGAGAGTGATCGATGCCGAGAATTGTTTCGTGGCGTTGCGCGATCCGGCGACCGGCCTGTTCTCTTGCCCCTTTTTCGTCGACAAGTTCGATGAGCCGTCGCCGCCGCAGGAGATGGGCCGCAGTTGTACCAGCTACGTGTTTCGGACCGGCCAGCCACTGCTGCTGTCGCCCGAACGATTCAGCGATCTCGTCGCGAGCGGGGAGGTGGAACAGATCGGCACGGTATGTTGTTCCTGGCTGGGGGTGCCCTTGCGGACTCCGGCGGCGACGATCGGCGTGCTGGTGGTGCAGCAGTACGAGCGGGAAAAGGCATACACGGAGCGCGATCTCGAGTTTCTTTCCTCGGTCGGCGGACAGATCGCCCTGGCGATCGAGCGCAAGCGCGCGGAAGAGAAGATGCGCGAGGGCGAAGCGCGTATCCGGCTGTTGATCGATCGATTGCCGGCCGTGCTGTCGATGGTGGACCGGAATTTGCGATTCACGTCGGTTCTCGGAGCGGATCTAGCCAGGATGGGGATCGCCCCCGAGCAGTTGGTCGGGAAGTCGATGTTCGAGTACTTTGAGACATCCGACGAGACCTTTGCGCCCATCGCCGCACACCGGCGCGCCATCGCCGGCGAGCCCGTGACCTACCAGGTCGAGTGGAAGGGCGGGGCCTACGCCTGCCACGTGGAACCTTTGCGCGATAGCGAGGGAGAAGTGCAGGGCGCCATCTGCTTGGCGCTGGATGTCACGGACCGCAAGCGGCTGGAGGAGCAGTTCCGCCAGGCCCAGAAGATGGAAGCCGTCGGCCGCCTGGCCGGCGGGATCGCGCATGACTTCAACAACCTGCTGATGGTGATCCAGGGCTATGCCGACATGCTGACCGAGCGCCTCCCGGCCGGCGATTCCATGCGGCGAAGCGCCGAGCAGATTCAGACGGCGGCGCAGCGAGCCGCTTCGCTCACCCGGCAACTGCTGGCTTTCAGCCGCAAGCAGATGCTGGCGCCCACGGTTCTGAACATCCAGGCGGTGGTTACGGAGATGGAGGGGATGCTGCGCCGGCTGATCGGCGAGGATATCGATCTCAACGTATCTTCGGCACCGGAGTTGTGGCCGGTGAAGGCCGACCGCAGCCAGGTGGAGCAGGTGGTCATGAACCTGGTGGTGAACGCCCGCGACGCGATGCCGAATGGCGGGCGCCTGACGATCGAGACGGCGAACGTCGAGATGGGCGTGACCTCGAAGGGTGCGGATGCGCTGCCCCCCGGGGAATACGTGATGCTCGCGGTCACCGACAATGGCGCCGGGATGGACCATCAGACGCAGGCCCACATTTTCGAGCCGTTTTTCACCACCAAGGAAAAAGGCAAGGGCACCGGTCTCGGCTTGGCCACCGTCTATGGGATCGTCAAGCAGAGCGGCGGCTACGTGTGGGTCTACAGTGAGCCCGGCCGGGGAAGCACGTTCAAGGTTTATCTGCCGCGAACGAAGGATGCGCTGGTTGCCGCGAGTCCGGACCGAGGCAAGGACACGGCCTCGCTGCCGCGGGGGTCCGAGGTGGTGCTTCTGGTCGAAGACGAAAAGGGAGTTCGCGATCTGGCGCGCGAGTATCTCGAGACGATCGGATACCAGGTGCTGGAGGCGGAAAACAGCTACATCGCTCTGGAGATGGCCGCCATGCACAGCGGCCCCATCCATTTGTTGCTGACCGATGTGGTCATGCCGGGCATTGGCGGGCGCGAACTGAGCGCCCGGATCGCCGCCATCCGCCCGGACATCAAGATTCTCTATATGTCCGGGTATGCCGACCATGCCGTGGTGCACCAGGACATTCTCTCCAGGGACGCCACCCTTCTTCAAAAGCCGTTTACACTGGCAACCCTCGCGGTGAAGTTGCGCGAGGTTCTGGCTGTGGAAGCGGTCCAGTAGCGGCGCCGATCACGGCGTTGGAATGGGGCGGCCTGCCTTCCAATGGCTGGCGGAAGGTGTTCCGGCGCGCGGCCACAGTTTCTTACCGCCGCTTCCCGAAGTTTTCCTCAGTTGTTGCCACGGCGTGGGAGCAGTCCGTCCTGTGCAAGAATCGTCCGGTTTTCCGGGCTGCGGATGTCGTAGAATTGCCCGGCCGATTCCTGCGCACACTACCGATGAGATCTCCTGCAAGCCATGTTGCCTGCCCGGAAAAGCGGCTACTGGTCTGCTGCGCGCGGACGCGCATGCCGCCCGCCGTGGCCGAGAGGCTTCGCGCGCTGGCCGCCGGTGCGCTGGACTGGGACTTTGTCTTCGCCGCCGCCGCCGAGAATTCGATTACGCCGCTTCTGGTCCTTCAGCTTCGCGCCACGGCGGCGGACGTGCTGCCACCCGGTGTCCGGGAGCGGCTGCGAGACGCCGCGCACGCCCATGTCGCGCGCAGCCTGCTTGGGATCGCCGAGCTGATTCGGATCAGCGAAGCGTTCCGTCGGGACGGGATTCAGGCGATTCCGTATAAAGGTCCGGTTCTCGCCGCGCAAGCGTACGGGGACATGACCCTGCGCGAGTTCGGCGACCTCGACATCGTGTTGAGCCAGCGCGACATGGCCCAGGCCAACGAACTGCTGGTCAGCCTCGGCTATCACGCGCGATTTCCGTGGATACTTTCGCCCGGCGCGGCGGCGTCGCTCGTGCCCGGCGAGTACAACTACCGGGATGAATCGGGGCGTCTGCTCGTTGAGCTGCACACGGAAGTGACGCTGCGGCATTTTCCCGTGCGCCTGGACCTCGACGATCTGGCCCAACGGCTCGTGCCCGTTTCGCTCAGCAGGCAGGAAATCCGCACGTTTGGGCCGGAGGATGGCATTCTCCTGCTGTGCGTGCATGGCGCGAAGGACTTTTGGGAACGAATCTCCTGGGTGGCGGACATCGCCGAGCTGGTGCAGGCCCAGCCGCTGGATTGGGAGGCTGTGTTCCAGCGCGCGGAATCCCTTCGCCTGGGACGCATGCTTCGCCTCGGGCTCCAGCTGGCCCGCGGCCTTCTCGACGCGCCGCTGCCGGTGGAGATAGCGGCGCGTGTGAGCGGGGATGCGGTCGCCGCGTCCATGGCCTCGGAAATTGAGCATCGGCTGCTGGGCCGCAAAGTGGCGCCGCTCGGCGCGGGAGAGGTCCTGCGCTTTCGGCGCCGCATGGTCGAGGGAACTGTTGCCGGCTGGCGTTATTTCCTGCGCCTCGCCACGATCCCCGCCGAAGAAGACTGGCAGATGGTGCGTCTGCCGCGGCCGCTGGCGCCGCTGTATGTGGCGCTGCGTCCCTTGCGGCTCCTGTGGAAATACGGGCGGGCACGCGGGCGTCTGCCGCAAACGCCGGAGTGACGCGTGGCGTTAGCCGCGCTTGCCTCGCGGTCCGTTTTTCTCGTGGCGCTCGATGTGCGAGGATGTGATAAGTTTCTGTGCGGAGGGATCTGCGTAATGGATCTGGGGCTCAAGGACAGGGTGGTGGTGGTCACCGGCTCGAGCCGGGGAATCGGGCAGGCGATCGCCGCGGCGTTTGCGCGCGAGGGCTGCCGGCTCATCATTAATGGCCGCCATGGCAAGGATCTGGAGGCCGCCGTCGCGGAGATGCGGGGCGGGCCGGGGACGGTCCACGCGGTGGTCGCGGACGTGACCACGCCGGAAGGCGCCCAGCGCCTGATCGACGAGACGATCGCGTTGTGCGGCACCGTGCACGTCCTGGTGAACAACACCGGCGGCATCGGGCGCCTCGGCGCTTTCGCCGAGCTCACCGATCAGGAATGGTTCGACGTGTTCAATCTCAATGTGATGTCGGCCGTGCGCGTGACACGGGCCGCCTTGCCGCACATGCAAAAGCAGAAGTGGGGCCGCATCATCAATATATCGTCTGAATCCGGCACGCAGCCCGATCCGGTGATGCCGCATTACAACGCGGCGAAGGCGGCGATCACGAGCTTCACCAAGAGCCTGTCGAAGGCTTACGCCAGCGACAACATTTTGGTGAACACCGTGTCGCCTTCGTTGATTCGCACCGAGTTGGTGGAGCAAATGTTCGCTGCGGAAGCCAAGGCGCAGGGCATTTCGGTGGACGAAGCCGAAAAGATTCATGTGCGCGGATTTCGACCGAACATTCTGTTCGGCCGCGCGGGCCGGCCGCACGAAACCGCCGGGATCGTGCTGTTTCTGGCTTCCAACGAGGCCACGTTTATCACCGGCTCGAACTTCCGGGTTGATGGTGGCTCGGTCGCCAGCATCTAATCGGCGATCGAATGGTGCGGTCCGGCGCGCGTTCGGGTGCCGGGAGGCGCGAAGCAGGGTTTAGGCAATACCCGTGCGGGGGAAACGGCAAGACGGTGAATCTTCAATCTAGGGGGATGTCATGAGTTCGTCCGCAGACCCAGCCGCCGCGCAGCCATCGGCACAAGCGGTCAACCCGCTCAAGGCGCTCACGCGCTTTGGCCAGTCGGTGTGGCTCGACTACATTCGCCGCAGCCTGCTCACCAGCGGCGAGTTGCAGCGGCTGATCGAACAAGACGGCCTGCGCGGCATGACGTCCAACCCGGCCATCTTCGAAAAGGCCATTGCCGGCAGCACGGATTATTCCCAGGCGCTCGCGGAACTGGCCGGGCGCAAGGGCCTCGATGCCAAGGCGATCTACGAGCAACTTGCCATTCGCGATATTCAGGACGCCGCCGATGCGCTGCGCCGCGTCTACGACCAGACGAACCGCCGGGACGGCTACGTCAGCCTGGAAGTGTCTCCCTACCTGGCCCACAAGACGCAGGAGACCATCGACGAAGCGCTCCGGCTGTGGAAGAGCGTCGGGCGCGAGAACCTCATGATCAAGGTGCCCGGGACAATCGAAGGCATCCCAGCAGTTCGCCAGCTCATCGGCCGCGGCGTCAACGTCAACGTCACGCTGCTGTTCGCGCAGGATGTCTACGAGGACGTGGCCGATGCTTTCATTTCCGGCCTCGAAGACTGCGCCCAGCGCGGCGGCGATGTGAGCCGCGTGGCCAGCGTGGCCAGCTTCTTCGTCAGCCGCATTGATACGCTGATTGATGGCGAGCTCGCGAGGCGCATCCAGGGCGCCGCAAACCCTGAGGAATGCGCGTTCCTGGCTGATCTGGAAGGCAAGGTCGCGATTGCCAATGCGAAGCTGGCCTATCGGAAGTATCGGGAGATGGTCAGCGGTCCTCGCTGGCAGGCGCTCGCCCGGCGCGGCGCGCAAACGCAGCGCCTCCTGTGGGCCAGCACCAGCACCAAGAACCCCGCCTATCGGGACGTGCTCTATGTCGAGGAATTGATCGGACCCGACACCGTCAATACCATCCCGCCCGCCACCTTCGACGCCTTCCGCGATCACGGAGTGCCCCGCGCGAGCCTGGAAGAGGATCTCGCCGCCGCGCAGCGGACGATGGAAGAGCTCGCGCGCGTCGGCATCTCCATCAAGAAGGTGACCGACCAGCTCACCGAAGAGGGCGTGAAACTTTTCGCCGACGCTTTCGACAAGCTGCTGGCCGCCGTCGCAACGCAATCGAAGCGTCCTGCATCCCCGGCGGCCGGCCAGGCAGGCCGATGAAATATCGCCTCCCCGATTCGCTGGCGCGAGCCGTGCAGTCCACGCTGGAAGACTGGAAGCTGCAGAACAAAGTGCAGCGCCTGTGGTCGCGAGACGCTTCGTTGTGGACGGGCGCGGATGAAGGCCAGTGGCTGGGCTGGCTGGGCATCGTGGATGAGCAGAGAGCCCAACGCGAGCGCTTGGAAGCGCTTGCCGCGGAGATTCGCTCGTCCGGCTTCACTCACGCGTTGCTTCTGGGCATGGGCGGGTCGAGCCTCTGCGTCGAAGTGCTGAAACTCACCTTTGGCAAGATTCCGGGTTCTCCGGAGATGTTCGTTCTCGATTCCACCGATCCGGCGCAGGTGCGGGCCGTCGAAGCCAGGCTTGATCTGGCGAAGACGATCTTCATCGTCGCGAGCAAATCGGGCAGCACGCTCGAACCAAACATTTTCCAGCGGTATTTCTTAGAGCGCGTAAAACAGGTCGTGGGCGCCGCGGAAGCGGGGAAGCGCTTCATCGCCATCACCGACCCCGGCTCCAGCCTGCAAAAGTCCGCCGAGGCGTCTGGTTTCCGCCATGTGTTTTCTGGTCTTCCCAGCATCGGGGGGCGCTACTCCGCGCTGTCGAATTTCGGCATGGTTCCCGGCGCCATCCAGGGGCTCGACATCGCCCGATTTCTGGAGCGCACGGCACAGATGGTTCGCGCGTGCGGCCCCTCTGTGCCCGCCGCTGATAATCCCGGGGTTGTCCTCGGCGCGATTCTGGGGACGCTGGCGAAGAGTGGGCGCGATAAGGTCACGCTCTTCGCGTCGCCCGGGATTTCCGATTTGGGCGCATGGCTCGAACAGTTGCTCGCGGAGTCGACGGGCAAGGACGGCAAGGGTGTGATTCCCGTGGATCGCGAGAGGATCGGCGCGCCTTCGGTTTACGGTGGCGATCGCGTGTTCGTCTATTTGCGGCAGGCGTCCGCGCCCGACGTGAAGCAGGACGCAGGCATCGCGGCGCTCGAAAATGCCGGGCAGCCCGTCGTCCGCATCGACGTGCCGGAGGTGTACGATCTCGGCCAGGAGTTCTTCCGCTGGGAAATCGCCACGGCGGTTGCCGGATCGATCCTCGGCATCAACGCTTTCAACCAGCCCGATGTGGAAGCCAGCAAGATCGAAACGCGCAAGCTGACCACCGCATACGAAACCTCCGGATCGCTCCCGCCGGAATCTCCGCTTATAGAGGAAGACGGCATCCGGCTTTTCACCGACGCGAAAAACGCAGCGGTATTGGTCGCCGCGGTGGGGAGTGGCGCGACGCTTGTGGATTACCTCCGCGCACATCTCCAGCGCCTGTCAGCCGGCGATTATTTCGCCCTGCTGGCTTACATCGAAATGAACGACGCGCACGAATCGCGGCTGCAAGGGATACGCCACGCCGTCCGCGATACCCGGCGCGTCGCCACGTGCCTCGGATTCGGCCCGCGCTTCCTCCATTCCACGGGGCAGGCGTACAAGGGTGGACCCGGTTCCGGCGTCTTCCTGCAAATCACTTGTGACGATGCCGCCGATCTGGCCATCCCGGGCCAGAAGTACACCTTCGGAGTGGTCAAAGCGGCACAGGCGCGCGGCGATTTTCAGGTGCTCGCCGAACGCAACCGCCGCGCGCTGCGTGTCCATCTCGGCGCGGACGTCCTGGCCGGTCTCGCGAAACTCCAGCAGGCGATCGGCGCAGCGTAAAGAAAGTGTGGAGGAGCGCTTCATGGACCCCAGGGATCGCGTCGCTGTGACGCCAGAGGCTGCGGGCGGCCCCGCCGGTCCCTGTGCCATGGTCCTGTTTGGCGCGGCGGGGGACCTCATCAAGCGGAAGCTGATGCCGGCGATCTACAACCTCGCCAAGGGCCGGCTGCTGCCCGAGCAATTCGCCATTGTAGGCGTCTCGATCGAACCCTTTACCACCGAGGAATTTCGGCAACGCATGACGCAGGACATCCGGCAGTACGCCGTCGGCGGCGTGGATGTGGCGTCGTGGGAGTGGTTCGCCAAGCGCCTGTACTACCTGTCGGGCGACTTCAAGGATCCGCAACTTTACGAGAAGCTCGCAGACACGCTCGCCCAGGTTGAGAAGGAACAAAACACGCAGGGCAATCGCCTGTTTTATCTGGCCACGAGCCCGGAATTCTTTCCGGGCGTGGTGCAGCAGCTGGGTGCCGCGCGGCTGGCCCGCGAGGAGGGCCAGCAGTGGCGGCGCGTGGTGATCGAAAAGCCGTTCGGCCACGATCTGGCCTCGGCGGTTGCCTTGAACCGCGCGATCGGCGAGGTCCTCGAAGAAAAACAGACCTACCGCATCGACCATTACCTCGGGAAGGAAACCGTCCAGAACATTCTCGCCTTTCGCTTCGCCAACGGCATTTTCGAGCCGGTGTGGAACCGGCGCTACGTGGACCACGTGCAAGTCACCGTGGCCGAGGAACTCGGCGTCGAATTGCGCGGCGGCTATTACGAGACCGCGGGGGCGCTGCGCGACATGGTGCCCAACCACATTTTTCAGTTGATCACGCTGACGGCGATGGAGCCGCCGATTTCTTTTGACGCCGAAGCGGTCCACGACGAGCAGACAAAAGTTCTGCGGGCGATCCAGCCCATCCGCCCGGAGCGGGTGCTCGACCAGACCGTGCGCGGGCAGTATGGCGAGGGCGCGCTAGGCGGCCAGCGCGTGCCCGGCTATCGCGGCGAACCTCGGGTCGCCGCGGATTCCCAGACGCCGACGTACGTGGCCATGGCGCTGCACATCGACAATTGGAGGTGGGCCGGCGTCCCGTTCTATTTGCGCACGGGCAAGCGCCTGCAGAGCCGCGCGACGCAGATCGTGATTCGTTTTCACTGCCCGCCGTTTGTGCTGTTCCGCAAGACCTCCGTCGAGCAGATTCCGCCCAACGAGCTGGTGATCAACATTCAGCCGGACGAGGGGATTTCACTGCGGTTCGAGGCCAAGGTTCCGGGTCCCGCCGTGCGGCTGGGCGCGGTGAACATGGATTTTCAATACGCCGATTACTTCGGCGCCACGCCCTCGACGGGATACGAAACGCTGATCTATGACTGCATGCTGGGCGATCCGACGCTGTTCCAGCGCGCCGACATGGTCGAGGCCGCGTGGACCGTTGTCCAACCGGTGCTGGACGTGTGGAAAGCCCTGCCGCCGCGCGACTTTCCGAACTACGCCGCGGGAAGCTGGGGGCCCAGCCAGGCCGATGAACTTCTCCGGCGCGAAGGGCGGGAATGGCGCGATCCCACGCGCCCAGGCCCCCGGCACCCTGCGGCACCCGCTACGGCCAAGAGTTGAGATGCAAGCTCGATGAAATCCACTCTGTGATAAATAGCAGGAGGCGAATTCGCAGTCGCGGCCTCAGTCAATGAGCACACAACAATCCATCATCGTGCGTCAGGCAACGGTGGCCGATCTCGACGCCATCGTCCCGCTGTTCGATGCCTATCGCCAGTTCTACGGCCAGCCGCCGGATACCGCTCTGGCCCGCGCGTTTCTTCTCGAACGTTTTCAGCACAATCAGTCCGTGATTTTCATCGCGCAGGAACAAGATCAATCAACAATTGGATTTACCCAACTCTATCCGAGTTTTTCGTCCGCGCGAGCCAAGCGAATCTTCATCTTGAACGACCTCTTCGTTGTCCCAGCGGCGCGCCGCAGACGAGTGGGACATTTGCTGCTCCAGGCGGCAGCGGATTTCGGCCGCACGGTCGGCGCTGCGCGTCTCACTTTGTCCACAGCTCTCACGAACGTGTCCGCACAATCGCTCTATGAAGCCGCAGGCTGGCAGCGCGACACGGAATTCTGCACCTACAATCTGTCGCTCGAGAACCGGGCATCTCCATGACGTTCGCTCGCACGACGCCTGCCTGCGCCGGCTCCGGTGTGCTTGTGTTCGGCGGCGCGCATGATTGTGCGAGCAGACCGAAATGAAAAACCGAGTTAAAGCGCTGCAAAGCATCGAGGGAAAGTCCTTCGATGTTTGCGTGATCGGCGGCGGCGCGACGGGCTCGGGGTGCGCTCTGGATGCGCAGTTGCGTGGCTTGAGGACGCTCCAGCTCGAAGCCGGCGATTTTGCTTCGGCCACTTCGGGCGCCTCCACGAAGATGGTGCACGGCGGCGTGCGCTACCTCGAGCAAGCCGTGCGCGGTTTGGACCTGGCCCAGCTGGAAGTTGTCAACCGTGCGCTCGGCGAGCGCGTGCGGATGCTCCGCAACGCGCCGTTCCTCACCGGCACGATGGAGTTTCTCACCCCATGTTTCCGCTGGTTTGACGCGGTGTACCTGGAAATTGGCCTGAAGCTGTATGACTGGATCGCCGGGCGCGCGGGCCTGGCGCCGAGCCATTTTGTATCTCGCGCCGAGGCGCTGCGGCGGATGCCGGGACTCAACCCGGACCATCTCGTGGGTGCGGTGGCCTACACCGACGGGCAATTTGACGACGCGCGCTACAACCTGGCGCTGGTCAAGACGTTTACGGAAGCGGGAGGCGAGGCGCTGAACTACGCCCGCGTGACCGGATTCGAGAAGGGCGCGGACGGTAAGCTGAGATCGGCGCAGGTGGAAGACCGAATATCGCATCGGCAATTCCTGGTAGATGCGCGCGCGTTCGTCAACGCCACCGGGCCGTGGGCGGACACCGTGCGAGACATGGCCACGCCGGGCACGCCCCGCCGCATGCGGCTCAGCAAGGGCGTGCACATCGTGCTCCCGCTGGAAATCTTGCCCAGCCGTGATGCCATGCTGATTCCCAAGACCGAAGACGGCCGCGTGCTGTTCGCTATTCCCTGGCAGGGCCGTTTGCTGGTCGGGACCACGGACGACGAAGTCTCGGTTGCCGATGATCTGTATCTGACGAAAGAGGAAGTCGAGTACCTGCTGCGCCACCTCAATCGTTATCTCGCGCGGCCCGTCGCGCGCGAGCAGGTGGTCAGCGGCAGCGCGGGCGCCAGAGCCCTGGTGAGCGCGCGGGATGCGAAGGACACGAGGAAATTGGTGCGCGACCACGAAGTGGAACTCGATGCCGCGAGCGGCCTGGTCAGCATTCTCGGCGGGAAGTGGACCACCTACCGCGCGATGGCCGAGGACACGGTGAACGCAGTGCAAGAGTATCTGGGCGGCGCAGCCACCGGCTGCGTGACGTCGGCTTATCCGCTGGCGGGGTCGGAGGGCTACACGCCGGAATATTGGAAACAGCTCATGCAGGCATCTGGCATTGCCGAGCGGACGGCGCGGCATCTTGCCGATAAGTTCGGCGCGCGCGCCAGCGACGTGATGGCCATCGCCCAGCAGCAGCCGGAATTGTTGGCACCGTTGGTGGAAGGGCTCGCTCCGTTGCGCGCCGAGGTGGTCTTCGCCGCGCGGGAGGAGATGGC
>JAIQGD010000027.1 GCA_020072765.1 Terriglobia bacterium | reverse complement strand
GGCGACCCGATCAGCTTGGCGATCTCGTGCGAGTGCTGAAACTCCGCGCAGTCCACCTTGATCACCGCCCGCGGGTCTCCGAACAACACCTCCGCCGTCGCCTCCACCACCCGCGTCTTCCCCGCTCCGGTCGGACCCAGAAACAGCAGGTTTCCCACCGGCCGCCCCGGCGAGTTCAGCCCCGCGCGGAACACTTGGTACAGGTCCACCACCGCCTGCACCGCCTCGTCCTGCCCCACAATCTTCCGCCGCAGCCCCCCCTCAAAATCCCGGGATTCGACGCTGCGCAGGGTGGGATCCAGTTGTACGGCTTGTGCGCCCATGATCAAGCTCCTCTACCGGTACCTTCTCCCGCTCTGTGAAGTGCGCGGCTCGGACCGCTCGAACTGATCGAGCTTGACGTCGAGGGTCGAGCGCAGCAATCGCAATTGCGTGACCAGTTCCCGGCTTGAATTGGCACGGTCCGCCAGCACCAGCAGCAGCGGCGACAGATCGGCCAGGTCCAGGTTAAGGGTGCGTAACGCATGCACCAGGTTTTGCACGTACGGCGACCGAATGTCGAACAGCTCGATCCGGCTGTTCACCTGCTCGCGCAGGCGCGACCAGTCGAGATCGAGGAAAGGGTGGTTTCGCGAAACCTTGCGAACCACCTCGTCGGTGATGCGGGGCCGCTCCCCAAGCCGCGCCAGGTGCAACTGCTGCACTTTCCCCGCCCGGCGCACGTTGTGCACCAGGTAGTACGCGTTGCCCTTGCGGCGGACAAAAGCCACGACCGTCTCCTCACTTCTGTGCAACGTGGCGTAGTGTATGGGGCGTCCACTACGCGGTCAATGGTACGGGAGAGTGAACTCTGCGCTATTGGTTCGAATCGGTTATTACTCTTGCGGAACTCGCGCGCGGCACGCGATGGCGTCGGGAGAGCCTGTTCCGGGTCCTGGGGATAAGCTACAGGCCCAATGGCCATTGCGGATCTGCAAGACATGGCTCGATGCCGAGTCGCTGTTCGGCGATGAAGACAGGCGTGTTATCGTTCTGGCAGGAGGCAAGCCCCGGCCGGGCAGCCGGGCGCTTTCGGCAAGGAGGCCAGCACGAGATGTCGTGGGACCCCGTATATCGCCTGGTGAAGAAGATCCCTCGCGGGCGCGTCACGACGTACGGGGAGCTGGCGCGGGCCCTGCGCCTGCGCGGCGGGGCGCGGGCCGTCGGGTATGCGATGGCGGCATGTCCAGGCGGGCACGGCATCCCCTGGCATCGCGTGGTCGGCGCGGGCGGACGCCTGCTGATTGCCGAGCCGCAGGCCGCGCTCCAGCGGCGGCTGCTCGGGGCCGAAGGCGTGACGCTGGAAGGAGGCCGGGCGGACATGCTCCGCTTCGGCTGGTCACCGCGAAAAAGAGGAGTGAGCGGCACGAAACGGCGACGCGCCCGGGCGCGCTGATTCGCGCCGTTCCCGCGATTGTGATATAGAATTATGCTTCGGGAGAATCACAGAGACATCCAGCGTGGGCGAACCCATCATACAGGTTGAGAACCTCTACAAGAACTACGGCGCCGTGGAAGCGGTGCGCGGAGTGAGCTTTGCCGTGGAGGAGGGCGAAGTGTTCGGCCTGCTCGGACCCAATGGGGCCGGCAAAACATCCACGGTGGAAATCCTGGAGGGCTTGCGCACGCGCGATCGCGGGGTGGCACGCGTCTGCGGCCTCGACCCGGAAACATCCGGCGAGCGATTCAAGGAACGCATCGGGGCCGTTCTGCAATCCACTGCCCTGCCCGACAAGCTGCGCGTGCAGGAAGCCATCGAGCTGTTCGCGGAGTTTTACCGCCGCCGGGCCGACACGAATGCGCTGCTGCGGCGGTTTCAACTCGATGAAAAGCGGGAGGCCTTCTATGGCCAGCTTTCCGGCGGGCAGAAGCAGCGGCTGGCGCTGGCCATGGCCATGGTCAATGATCCGCAGGTGATTTTTCTCGACGAGCCGACCGCGGGACTCGATCCGCAGGTGCGCCGCGAGATTTACGACATCATCGAGCAATTCAAGCGCGAGAAGAAAACGGTGCTGCTGACCACGCACTACATCGAGGAGGCCGAGCGATTGTGCGACCGCGTGGCCATCGTGGACCACGGACGGGTGATCGCACTGGGCACGCCGCGCGAGCTCAAGCAGCGTTCCGCGGGCACGACGCGCATCGAGGTGCGGCTGGCCCGGCCGCTCGCCGATGGCGCGCTGGGGCGTCTGGAAGGGGTGGCCGACTGCCGCGAATTCGACGGGCAGTACGTGCTGCATTCCACGCGGCCGCCGCAGACCATTGTCGCGCTGGTCAAGCAGCTCGAGGCCGAGAACAACGAACTGCAAAGCCTGGAAATGTTTTCGCCGTCGCTCGAGGACGTCTTCATCGAGTTGACCGGCCGCCGGTTGCGGGAATGAACCAGGAGCGAATCCCTTGAACCACGCATGGACGCTGACAAAGATGCGGGTGCGGCTGGCCACGCGCAATCGCGCCTTCTTTTTCTTTAGCTTTGTAATGCCTTTGGTGTTCTTGTTCGGCGCGGTGGCGTTCTTCGCGCGCGGCTCGAGCGGCCGGATCGCCTACGTCCTGGGCGCGGTGCTGACGCTCACGGTGATGGGCAGTTTCTGGGGGCTTAGCGTCCAACTGGTGACCTTTCGAGAGCAAGGCATTCTGCGGCGGTTCCGGCTGGCGCCGGTCGGCGCCGGGGCCATGCTGGTCTCGAGCATTCTGTCGAATTATTTTCTCAGCATGCCGGTGATCGTGCTCGAGGTGATTCTCTGCCGGTACGCCTTTCATTTGCACTCGTGGGGAAACCTGTGGGCGATCTTCGCGCTGGTCACGCTGGGATCGGCGGCCTTCGCCGCGTTCGGCCTGATCGTCGCCAGCGTGACCAACACCATGCAGGAAACCCAGATGATCAACAACCTGATCTGGATGGCCTTCCTGGTTCTTTCGGGCGCGACGATTCCCCTGGCCTCCATGCCCTCGTGGATTCAGCGCGTCGCACTGTTCGTTCCCGCAACCTATCTGGCCACCGGGCTGGAAGGCGCCACGACGAATCTTGCCAGCGCCCACGAAGTGGTGACCGATCTGGCCGCGCTGGCGCTCGGCCTGTGCGTGGCCTTCGAAATCTCCCGCCAGCTTTTCCGGTGGGAGCCGGAGGCGAAAGTTTCGCGCCGCGCCAAGTGGTGGGTGCTGGCGGCCCTGGTGCCCTTTCTCGTTTTTGGCACCTGGGAAAATATCGCCGGCGGCCGCTTGAGCCGCATGAGTACAAATTTTCAAACGCTGCGCAGCACCATCGCGCCGGTGGAAACGCCTCCGGCGCATTGAGGATTGCCGGGCCGGGTCTCCCGCTGCATCCATTTCGACCCTGACAATCTCCGGCGTCACCTCGCCAGCTGCTCTCGAGAATTGGATGCGGGCGGCGGGCGCTTCGGGCGGCGGAGGGGGAGGAAACCATGAAGGCGATTCGCGTGCATGCGTTCGGCGGGCCGGAAGTATTGCGCCTCGAAGAAGTCCCGGAGCCGAAGCCGGCCGCCGGACAAGTGGTGGTGCGAATCGGAGCGGCCGGCGTGAATCCCGTCGATTCGTATATTCGAACCGGCACGTACGCGCGGAAACCCGCGCTGCCCTACACGCCGGGCACCGATGGCGCCGGCACGGTCGCAGCGGTGGGCCCGGAGGTGACGCGCTTCGCCGTGGGCGACCGAGTCTATTTGACGGGCAGTCTGAGCGGCACGTACGCGGAACAATCGCTGTGCGAAGCACAGACGCTCGTGCCCTTGCCGGCGAACGTAACGTTCGCGCAGGGCGCGGCGATTCACGTGCCGTACGGCACGGCGTACCAATCGCTGTATCGTCACGCGCGCGTGCGGGCGGGCGAAACCGTGCTGGTCCACGGCGCCAGCGGGGGCGTGGGGATCGCGGCGGTGCAAATCGCGCGAGCCGCGGGACTACGCGTGATCGGCACGGCGGGATCGGAGCGCGGACGCAAACTCGTCGCCGCCGAAGGCGCGCATGAGGTGGTGGACCACACCGCCCCCGATCACTTCGAGAAGGTGCTGGCGCTCACCGGCGGGCGCGGCTGCGACGTGATCCTCGAGATGCTGGCCAATGTGAACCTGGCCCGCGACCTCACCATTCTTGCCACCCGGGGACGCGTCGTCGTAGTCGGCTCACGAGGCCCGGTCGAGATCCTGCCCCGCGAAGCCATGATGCGCGACGCCGCGATCCTGGGCATGACCCTGTGGAACGCCACGCCCGGCGATCTCGTCACCATCCACGCCGCGCTGGTGGCGGGGCTTGAGAATCGGACGCTGCGACCGGTTGTCGGCCAGGATATCCCTCTCGCCCAGGCGCCACGTGCGCACGCCGCTGTGATGGAGCCAGGCGCCTACGGAAAAATTGTCTTGATTCCTTAATCTTGCCCGCGGGCGTTGCTTTCGATAAGGCGGGAATCGCGATGACGCGCACTTTGGAGCAAGCCGCATGATACTTCCGGCCGCCATCGGTCTAATCATCATTGCGACCGTCCTCTGGGAGGCATTTGAAACGGTCGTTTTGCCGCGCCGGGTCAGGCGCCGCTTCCGTATTACCCTGGTGTTTTATCGAGCGACCTGGATCCCCTGGAGGACGATCGCGTGGCGTATCTCGCGGACAATGGCGCGCGAGACATTTTTGAGTTATTACGGCCCGTTGTCGCTCCTGTTTCTTTTCGGATTCTGGGCCCTGGCGCTGATTCTGGGATTCGGACTGTTGTACTACGGTGCGGAGAGCACAGTTACGACACCTCGGACCCTTGCCACTTGCCTTTATCTGAGCGGCACGACGATGTTCACATTGGGGCTCGGTGACGTCGTACCGCGGACGCTGATCGAACGCTTCCTCGCCGTCTCCGAAAGCGGGCTCGGCTTCGGCTTCCTCGCCCTGGTGCTGAGTTACTTGCCGGTCATCTATCAGGCGTTCTCTCGGCGCGAGGTCAATATCGTTCTCCTCGACGCGCGAGCGGGCTCGCCTCCGACCGCTTCCGAACTCCTGCGCCGGCACACCGGCCCACGTGGTATCGAGGCGCTTGAGCAGCTCTTGCACGACTGGGAGCGCACGTCGGCGGAAATCCTCGAGAGCCACGTGTCGTACCCGGTGCTGGGCTATTTCCGCTCGCAGCACAACAACGAGTCCTGGCTCGCCGCACTCACCGCGATTCTGGACTCAAGCGCTCTTCTGATTTCCAGCGTCGAAAGTGCCTCGTTGCGGCAGGCACGCCTCACGTTCGCCATGTGCCGGCACACCGTCGTGGATCTGTCGCAAATCTTCCACAGGGCGCCGCGGAGCATGCCGGTTGATCGCCTGCCCGCTGCGGATCTCGACCGCATGCGTACCCTGCTCGTGCACGCCGGCTTCGAGCTTCGTGATCGCGAAGCCTCCGTCAAGAAGCTCGCGGAACTCCGCGAAATGTACGAGCCTTACTTGCAGGCTCTCGCCCACTTTTTTTCCATCGAGCTTCCGCCGTGGATTCTGGCGAAAGAAGTCACGGACAATTGGCGCACCAGCGCCTGGGGTCGCATTACGGGTTTCGCCGCGTCGGCTCGCCAGAAAACGGACGACCACTCCGATTGACGCCCCTCCTCGGGCGGCCAATTTGGCAGCGATCCGCCCGTTCCTTACGACACGCACTTCCTGTACCCGAATTACCCTATGCTATAATTTTCACTGTTCGCGCTATAAAGATGTTTTATGCGCGCTGGGGTGCTGCGATGAGCCTGGTCAAAACCGAAAAGATCTGGCACAACGGAAAATTCATCAACTGGGACGACGCCAAGATCCACGTGCTGTCTCACGTGGTCAGCTACGGCTCGGCGGTGTTTGAAGGGGTCCGCTGCTATCAGACCGAGCAGGGGCCGGCGATCTTCCGCCTGCGCGAGCACATGCAGCGGCTGTTGCACTCGGCGCACATCTACCGCATGGAAGTTCCGTTCACGCTCGACGCGCTCTGCCAGGCGAGCCTGGAGCTGGTGCGCGCCAACAAGATGAGCGCCTGCTACGTCCGGCCCATCGTGCTGCGCGGCTATGGCGACGTGGGCGTGGACCCGCGCAACTGCCCGATCGAAGTCTATTTCGCGTGCTGGGAATGGGGAACGTATCTGGGCGAGGAAGCGATGCGCAACGGCGTCGACGTCTGCATCAGCTCGTGGAACCGCCCGGCGCCCAACACGCTGCCGCAGATGTCCAAGGCCGCGGCCAATTACATGAACTCCCAGCTCATCCGCATGGAGGCGAAGGCCAACGGCTACGAAGAAGGCATCGCCCTGGATGTGAACGGTTACATCAGCGAGGGCTCGGGCGAAAACGTGTTCGCCGTGATGAACGGGGCCCTCATCACCCCGCCGTTCGCGAATTCAGCCCTGCCCGGCATCACGCGCGACTCCGTCATGACGATTTGCCGCGAGTTCGGCATTCCCGTCGCCGAGCAGATGATTCCCCGTGAGATGCTTTACATCGCGGACGAAATCTTCTTCACCGGCACGGCCGCCGAAATCACTCCGGTTCGCTCGGTCGATCGCATCCAGGTGGGCGCGGGCGCTCGCGGCCCCATCACCAAGCGCATCCAGGAGGAATTCTTCGGCATCACCAGCGGCAAGAAGCCCGACCGCCACGGCTGGCTTTCGCCCGTCGCGGGCGTCCCGAGCAGCGCCAGCGTCCGTTAATGCTGGCGCCGTCCCGTGGTTTTGACTCGACCGCGCCAATCCAGTAAAATCCCCGCGCTCGACGCCGCACGCTGCGTGGCACGGAGGAATGCTTGTACACTCTGCCGCAAAAACTCTTCGCGGAACTGATCGGCACCTGCGGGGTGGTGTTCGTGGCCACCGGCGCGATTTGCGCCGACCAATACCAACGCGCGGCCGGCTCCGCGCCACTCGGCCCGCTCGGCTGCGCGCTGGCGTACGGCCTGGCGGTCGCCCTGATGACCAGCGCCTTTGCACACATCTCCGGCGCGCACCTCAACCCGGCCATCACCGTGGCCCAGTGGGTGAGCCGGCGGATGGGAACCTGGACCGGCCTGTGTTACTGCGCCGCGCAACTGGCCGGCGCTCTGGCCGGGGCCGCTCTGCTCGCCGCAATCCTTCCGGACACCCTGTGGCGCCCCGTGGGCCTGGGAACTCCGAACCTCACCACCGATTTCACGCGGGCGCACGGCATGCTGCTGGAAGGCGTTTTGACCTTCGTCGTGGTGCTCGTGGCGTTTGCGAAGCCGATGGATGCCAGGGGCCTCTCCCATCAAGTCGCGGCCTTCGCCATCGGCCTCACCGTCGCGGCGTGCAGCCTCGTGGGGGTTCCGTTCACCGGCGCGGCGATGAATCCTGCTCGCGTCTTCGGTCCCGCGCTCGTCGCGCATCACTGGCAGAATCACGGCGTCTACTGGCTGGGCCCGCTGTTCGGCGCATGCCTGGCCGGGGTTCTGCACGACCGCCTGTACCTGCGCGAGCGGCCCGCCGCGTTGTAACGGTCGCGGCCGCCGCGCACGGTCCATTGGCCCCCGCGCACCCACCCTGTTCCAACGGACAGGTTGCGTCTTGAGAAATCGGCAACCCCGCGTTTCTTGCCCCGCCTGGGACCGCATGCTAGCGTGACTTGATCATCTGTGACGGGGGATTTTGCGATGGCCACGAATATCGACGATCTGTTGCGCCGCGCGGTGGAGAGCCGGGCGTCGGACCTTCACCTGAAGGTCGGCAATCATCCCTATCTCCGCGTGGACGGCGCGCTCAGCGCCATCACGGAAGTTTCCCGCATCACGCCGGAAGAAATGCTGTCCATGGCCTTCAGCATGATGACCAACCGGCAGAAACAAAAGTTCAAGGAGACGGCGGAGCTCGACATGGCCTACGGCGTGGCGGGCCTGGGGCGTTTCCGCGTGAACGTCTTCCAGCAGCGCGGCAACGTCGGCATTGTCCTCCGCGTGATTCCGACCAAGATCCGCACCATCGAGGAACTCGATCTCCCGGCGGTCATCGGGACGATCTGCGAGGAGCAGCGCGGCCTGATCCTCACCACCGGCACCACCGGTTCCGGCAAATCCACGACGCTGGCCTCGATGATCGACCGCATCAACTCGCTCCGCTCCGAGCACATCATCACCATTGAGGACCCGATCGAATATCTGCACCGCGACAAAAAAGGATTCATCAACCAGCGCGAAGTCGAGGTGGATACGTCGTCGTTCTCCAGCGCCCTGCGCGCCGCTCTGCGGCAAGACCCCGACGTCATCCTGGTCGGCGAAATGCGCGACCTGGAAACCATTTCCACCGCCCTGCTGGCCGCCGAAACCGGCCACCTGGTGCTCTCGACCCTGCACACTCTCGACGCGACCGAAACGATTCAGCGCATTATCGCCGTCTTCCCACCGCCCGAGCAGAAGCAGATTCGTCTGCAACTCGCATCGACGCTCAAGGCCGTGGTCAGCCAGCGGCTGGTCCGCCGCGCCGACGGGCAGGGCCGCGTGCCCGCCGTCGAAGTCATGGTCTCGACCGGTTACATCCGCGACTGCATCATCAACGCGGATAAAACCCGCATGATCCGCGACGCCATCGCCGCCGGCACCAGCCAGTACGGCATGCAGACCTTTGACCAATCGCTGTTCGATCTCTATACGCGCGAGCTGATCACATTCGACGAAGCCATCGCGCGCGCCTCCAACCCGGACGAGTTCCGTCTGCGTACCCAGGGCATCCGCTCCTCGGCCGACTCCGCCCGCGAGGACATGGAACGCGCCATGAACGAGTTCGAGACCACCGGGCGAAAGTAGGAGCGAGGGGGCAGGGCGTAGGGTGTAGGGAGTAGGGCCTAGTTTGCAGCTTCGTGGCCTGTGGTTCGCCTCCCGCCATAGTCCGCCGCGTAGTCTTTCCCAGCAAGGAATCCGCACTTCTCGTGCTCTTTTGCACGCACCAGACTGCCCGCAGCAACCTGCGGACCAACATCGCACGGTCTTGACCTACCCCCTACACCCTATCCCCTCCCCCTGCCTCCTTGCATCCTTGCTTCCTTGCCTCTATGCTTCCCTGCCATGCGCTCCCGTTCCTCGCCACGCAAGCTTTCCTCCGAGCAGGAGCTCTACACCGCGTCGATCCGCGCCCTGATGCGCCGCGCGCACTCCATCCACGAAATGCGCGAGTATTTGGAGCGCCGCGCCGAAGACCCGAAGATGGTTTCCCGCGTCATCGCCCGGCTGCGCGAACAGGACTATCTCGACGACGCCCGCTACGCCCTGCAGTACGCCCGCCAGCACGCGAACTCCCGCCACCAGGGACGCTTTCGCATCGCCCGCGAACTGCGCGCGCGCGGCATTCCGGACCGTTACATTGAAGCCGCGCTCGACGCCGTCTTTGCCGAAACCGACGAAGCCGCGCTGGTCCGCGCGCGCCTGCGCCGCAAGCTCGCGCAATGGCGCGCCCCGCTCGACGATCGCAAGCGCGCCTCGCTCTATCGCAGCCTCCTGGCCGCCGGTTTTTCCTCCGACGTCATCCGCGCGGAGCTGCGCGGCCTTACCGGCGGGGACCTGCCCGACCTGCCCGATGCCGCGGCCATCGAGGAATGATTCCTCGGCCCGTCGAGCGTGGCCACTGGAGAGAACCCGCGCTTGCCGGCCGTCGCGCGGCACTGTCTTCCCTGTCTCTTCTCTGTGCCTCCGTGCCTCGGTGGCCCGCGCGGTTGGGAGTCGCTTTCCGCCGGCAAAAAGGGTAAAGTTTCCCCCGCTGATCACTTTGTCGCGAATAGGAGGAACGAGAAATGAAGAAGCTGTGCCTATCGCTTTTGACGCTCGCTCTGGCATTGACCGCAGCCATCACTCCGGCGTTTGCGCAAGCCGCGCCAGCCGCCGCCACCGCTGCGTCGGCCGCTTACAGTTTCCGAGAGCGCGCGCTGGTGGAACTGAAGAACGTCCAAACGGAACTCGTCAGCCTCGCGCAAGCCGTTCCGGCCGAGAAATACACCTGGCGCCCCATGGAAGGGGTGCGGTCGGTCAGCGAAGTTTATCTCCACGTGGCTGCCGCCAACTTCGGGCTCACGGCGCTGGCCGGCGCGACGCCCTCGCCGGGATTCAAATTTCAAGGCTACGAAAAATCGACCACGGACAAGGCCAAGGTCGTCGAACAGCTCAACCAGTCGTTCGAATACGCCCGCGCCAGCATCGAGAAGATGTCCGATGCCGACATGCTGAAGCCCTTGAAGTTTCAGGACCAGAGCACCGTCGGCGACATGATCGTGCACATCGTCACGCACGCGCATGAGCATCTGGGCCAGTCGATCGCCTACGCGCGCACCAACGGCGTCGTCCCGCCCTGGACCGCCGCGCGGCAGCAGAGCCAGCAGACGGCTCCGCGCCCGCCGCAAGACTAAGTCCGATCCCTGCTTCCGGCGGCGGAGCCCGGTGCGCTTCGCCGCCGCTTCCTGTCTCTTCTCCGCGCCCTCCGTGTCTTCGCGGTGAATTCTGTTCTAATCTC
Source organism: Terriglobia bacterium (assembly GCA_020072765.1). Classification (GTDB taxonomy): domain Bacteria; phylum Acidobacteriota; class Terriglobia; order Acidiferrales; family UBA7541; genus Palsa-295. The sequence goes on along the minus strand of JAIQGD010000027.1, from coordinate 24,553 downwards.
TCCCCGCAATCCTCACAGCGACGATCCCTTGCACTCGGCGATGTCTCTCCCTAATATGGCAAGAGCGGGCGTGAATTCACGAGCGCAATTTGACCCGCCCAGTCCGAGGATCACTTGACGGGAAACGAGATTCGCAAGACATTCCTGAAATTCTTCGAGGAGCGCGAGCACCGCGTCGTGCGCAGCGGCTCGCTCGTCCCGGCCAACGATCCCACGCTGCTGTTCACCAACGCCGGCATGAACCAGTTCAAGGACGTGTTCCTCGGCCTGGAACAGCGCAATTACCGCCGCGCCACCACCTCCCAGAAATGCGTGCGCGCCGGCGGCAAGCACAACGACCTCGAGAACGTCGGCTTCACCAACCGCCATCACACCTTCTTCGAGATGCTCGGAAACTTCTCCTTCGGCGATTACTTCAAGAAGGAAGCCATCGCCTACGCCTGGGAACTCATCACCGCCAAGGACTGGTTCGCCGTCCCGCCGGAGAAACTGTACGTCACCATCTTCAAGGGCGAACAGGGCGTGGCCCGAGATGAAGAGGCGCACGCGCACTGGAAGGCGATGGGCGTGGCGCCCGAGCGCATTTTCGAATGCGGCGCCAAGGACAACTTCTGGGCCATGGGCGACACCGGCCCCTGCGGCCCGTGCAGCGAGATTCACTACGACATGGGCCCGGCGGCCTCGGACCAGGGCCACCAGGATTGCGCGTTCGGCTGCGAATGCGGCCGCTACGTCGAAATCTGGAATCTGGTCTTCATGCAATTCAATCGCGATTCCAGCGGCGCGCTCCATCCCCTGCCGAAGCCTTCGGTGGATACGGGCATGGGCCTCGAACGACTGACCGCGGTGATGCAGGGGAAGATTTCGAATTTCGAGACCGATCTCTTCATGCCGCTCATCCACGAAGCGGAAAAATGGGTTCCCGCCCGGTACGGCCGCGATCCGAAATTGGATCCATCGTTCCGCATCGTGGCCGACCACGCGCGCGCCACCACTTTTCTCATCGCCGATACGGTGATGCCGTCCAACGAGGGCCGCGGCTACGTCCTGCGGAAGATCATGCGCCGCGGGATGCGCCACGCGCGCGTGCTGGGGCCGGATAAACCGTTCTTCACGGAAATGATTATCGCCGTGCGCGAGCTCATGGCCGATGCCTATCCTGAACTCATGGGGCCGGCCGGCGCGCACGTTTTGAAGGTGGTCGCTGAAGAGGAGCGCCGGTTCACGCGCACCGTGGATGTGGGCCTCAAGAAGCTCGACGATGGCCTGGCGCCGTTCCTGGCGCCCGCCGCAGCAGCTGCCAGGAAAGACGCGGTGTATAGCGGCGAAGATGCGTTCCGTCTGTACGACACCTACGGCCTGCCGCGCGACTTCATCGAGGATGTGACGCGCGACGCCGGCGTGAAGGTCGATTGGGCCGGATTTGATCGCGCGATGGAAGAACAGCGCACGCGGGCCAAAGCCTCCTGGAAGGGCGTGGCCAAGGACGTGGCCAATCCCGCCTATGCCCGGCTGGCGGAAACCTTCAGGACCGAGCCGGATTTTTACTTTGGGACTACCGCGCGCGATTGCCGCATCGAAGCCATCATCACCAAGCAGGGCCCGGTGCACGAAATCCACAAGGGCATGGAAGCGGAGATCGTTCTGGACCGCACGTCCATCTACGCCGAATCGGGCGGGCAAGTGGCCGATACGGGCGGCCTGTACGACGATTCGGAAACGCTCGAACTGGCCGAAGTGCGCGGGGCGTACTACCCGGTCGGCGGACTGGTGGCGCACCGCGTGCTGGCCAAGGAGGATTTGTGCGTTGGCGACCGCGTCGCCACGCTGGCTGATCCCGCGCGCCGCGCGCGCGATATGCGCAACCACACGGCCACGCACCTGCTGCACGCCGCGCTGCGGAATGTCCTCGGCACGCACGTCAAGCAGGCCGGATCGCTGGTCGCTCCCGAGCGCCTGCGCTTCGATTTCTCGCACTTTGCCGCGGTCGACCGCAGCGAGATCGCCGAAATCGAGCAGCAGGTGAACGAGGAAGTCCGCAAAAATCTCGAAGTCCGCACGGACATCATGAATATTGATGACGCGCTGGCCTCGGGCGCGCTGGCATTCTTCGGCGACAAGTACCCCGAGGCCAACGTCCGCGTCATCACCATTGCCGACGTCACCCTGCCGCGGGGCTTCTACAGCAAGGAGCTGTGCGGCGGCACGCACGTCGCGCGCACGGGCGATATCGGCGTCTTCAAAATCGTGGCCGAGCAATCCACCGCCGCGGGCGTCCGCCGCATCGAGGCCATTTCCGGCGATGGCGCTCTGGCCGATTACCAGCGCGCCCTGGGAATCCTGCGCAGCGCCGCAGATCTGCTGAGCGCCTCCGAAGAGGGGCTGATCGAAGCCATCGAGCGCCAACTGGAGTCCGCCCGCCAGATCGAGAAGCAGCTGGATGCCCTCAAGCGCAAAGCCGCCGGCTCCCAGGCCGAAGGCCTGCTCGATCAGGTCCGGGAGGTCAAGGGGGTCCGTGTCCTGGCGGCCCACGTCACAGGATTTGACCGGGAGGCCCTGCGCCAGCTCGTAGATACCCTCCGCCAGAAACTCGGCTCCGGAATCGTGGTACTGGCATCCGCCGAAGAGGGCAAAGTGGCTCTAATCACAGGGGTTACTAAGGACCTGACCCAAAAACTCCATGCCGGGAAGATTGTCCAGGAGCTAGCCAAGCTGGTGGGCGGTTCTGGAGGCGGAAAACCTGACCTGGCGGAGGCTGGCGGAAAGGACACATCGGCCATAGAAAAGGCTATCGCCCACGTTTACCCCCTCGTTGACCGCTTGTTATAATTGCAATCGCGCCAGAAACTTACGCCGGGAAGGCCGTTGCGCCCGGACGTAAACGTTTGCTTTTGAGCGGCGTCTTGTTCGTTCGGAAGTAAGGCGTTTTGCCTTCCCCTAGAGCCATGCACAGGATCGGCATAACCGTAGCAATGCTGGTCGCTGGCACGTGGGTATCGCTGCCCACGTTAACCCAGGCCCAGATTGCCCCCTACGTCAACGAGCGGGGTAAGCTCGTATACGTAAACGGGGATTCCCCGGGGCACCATCGTGGGAGTACTATTAGTCCTACGCCGGGCAAACGGCCTGCTGCACCTGACTTGGCGGCTGCATCGCCCGAGTTGCCCTCCGGTGATTCCGAGGATCGCCTGGATCGCATCGTGCGCGAAGCGGCCGAGCGGCACAGTTTGGATCCGGCGCTGGTCAAGGCCGTGATCCGCACCGAATCCGGGTGGAACCCCCGGGCGGTGTCACGCAAGGGGGCCATCGGGCTAATGCAATTAATTCCCGGTACGGCACAACGCTACGGTGTCGGCAATCCCTACGATCCAGCCCAGAACGTGGAGGGCGGGACGACGTACCTGAGAGCGCTCCTGGACCGTTATAACGGCGATTTGACGAGGTCGCTGGCAGCTTATAACGCCGGCGAGCGCGCCGTGGACGAGAGCCGGGGCGTTCCGGCGATTCGGGAAACGCGCAGGTACGTGCAAAAGGTAACCGACGCATACTTCCAGCCTGGCTCGGATAGCAGCCCGGCGCATGGATCTCCGCGAAGGACTTCCGTGCGGCGGGAAGTGAATTCGAAGGGCCGGGTGGTTTTTACGAACGAATGAGAGCTCGAATTTTTTCTCCAACACGGTCTTCCGCCACAAAGGTCCTGTTCGCCCTGGGGATCGCCATAAGCCTAGGGGTCTGCCTGGCCGCGCCAGCCCGCGCCGACAAACAATCCGACGCCCGCGAACAGTTCGAGCTCGCCGTGAAAATGCGCACGATGCTGGAAGGCTATCTGGAAAAAGACCGCGCCGTCTCCGATTACAAGCAGACCATCGCCGCCTACCACAAGGTCTACCTGATCGCGCCGCAGGCCGAGGAAGTAACGCCTTCCCTGATTGCCGAGGCCGAACTCTACCAGGAGATGGCCCGCCTGTTCGATGCCAAGTATTTTCAGTCGGCCGTCGATACCTATCGATTTTTGCTCAAGCAATATCCGCGCAGCCGCTACCGCAGCGAAGCGTTGCTGGCGATCGCCCGCATCCAGAACGATCAGCTGCAAAAACCGGATGCCGCGGAAGCCACTTACAAGGAATATTTGAAGCGTTTCCCGCGCTCGGATAAGGCCGACGATGTCCGCGCCGCTCTGAAGGAAATTGCCGGCCAGCGCGCTCCGGAACAGGTCACCGATCCCCTGCCCGAAATCCAGGGACAGCGCGTGGAGCCCCGCGAGGCCAGCGGAAACATCCCGCGCGTCACCGACATCCACACGTGGAACACGCCGGAAGCAACTCGAGTCGTCGTGACGCTCGAGGATACTGTGCGCTATGAGGCCGCGCGCATTGCCTCGCCCGACCGCATCTATTTCGATCTTTACAAAGCCCGGCTCAGCCACGACCTGGCCAAGGCGTCGCTCGATGTGCACGATGGCCTGCTGAAATCGGCGCGGGTGGGACAAAACAAGCAAGGGGTGGTCCGGCTGGTCCTCAATGTGGACGGCGCGAAGGATTACTCCGCGGTTCTTCTCGCGAATCCCTACCGGCTGGTGATTGATGTTGCGGCCCACCCGGTCAAGATACGCCGGGAAGTTTCCGGCTCCGCGGCTGCGCAGGCTGCACCGGCCAAGACCGTCGCCGTCAACACCGCCCAGAATTCTTCCGATCGTACTGCCGAGGCGGCCCCGGCGAAATCCGCAAAGGCCGCGCCGGCGCCTGAACCGGCTCGGAAGCCCAGCATCAAAGGCGGCGGGAAGACGGCAGCAGTGGATTCCAAGACCAACGACGGCAAAACCGCTGCGCTGGCGCCGCCCTCGGTACCCAAACCCACGCGCGATGGCCAGCGCTCCCTGACGCGCGCACTCGGGCTGAAAATCAGCCGCATCGTGATCGACCCGGGCCACGGCGGCCACGACACGGGCACCATCGGTCCGCGCGGCTTGATGGAGAAGGACCTGTGCCTGGACGTGGCGCTGCGGCTGGGAGGCTTGATCGAGAAGAAGTTGCCCGGCGCGGAAGTCATCTACACGCGCAAGGACGATACGTTTATTCCCCTGGAGCAGCGGACCGCCATCGCCAACAGTGCCAAGGCCGATCTGTTCATCTCCATTCACGCCAATTCCAGCCGCGATCCGGCGGCCCGCGGCGTGGAGACCTATTATTTGAACTTCACCGCGTCGGACGACGCCATGGCGGTGGCCGCGCGCGAAAATTCGAATTCGCAGGAATCGCTGCACGATCTCCAGGACCTGATCAAGAAGATCGCGCGCAACGAGAAGATCGAGGAATCGAAGGAATTGGCTGGGGACATCCAGGGCACGCTGACCGAGCGGTTGCGCTTGGTGAGTCACCGCGAGAAGAACCGCGGCGTGAAGAAAGCGCCGTTCATCGTCCTGATCGGGGCCAATATGCCCTCGGTGCTGTCGGAGATTTCCTTCGTCAGCAATCCGAACGATGAGCGGTTGCTCCGCAATGCCCAGCAGCGCCAGAGGATCGCCGACGGACTCTACCGCGGCATCGCCACCTATCTCGACAACCTGAACAGCCTCTCCTACAACAAGCAGAAGCTCGTCTCGGACAATCACATCTCCGGCGACCGCCTGGAAGCCGAAAGCATCGTGACGAGCGCCTCGAAGTAAGATTCCCGCGTATAATGGAGTTATCTATGTGGCGCTCCCTTCTGCTGCTAATCGTGTTGTTCGTGCCCGCGCTCCCCGCGAAGGCGCAGCAGATTCTTCCGCATTCGTTTGGCCGCTGGGGCGCCGCGGCGCCCGGCAACGCGCCCGCCACCGCGCCTTCGCCGGAGGTATCGCCGGCTATCCTGGCCGAGTACGGATTGGTCTCCTCCGAATCCGGCAGCTACGCACGCGCGGGCGGCGATGCGGCGGGTGCCGTGCAAGCCACCGTCTTCCGGATGAAGGATCCGACCGGCGGCTACGGTCTTTACTCCTACCTGCGAGCGCCGGGCATGGCGCGCTCGGACCTGACTGAGCACGCCTCTGTGTCGCGGGAACGCGCCTTGATTCTGCTGGGCAATCTGGTGATCGAAGTGCGCGGCCGCGATCTGTCGAAAGCCGGCCCGGATCTGAAGAGTCTCGTGGGCGCGCTTCAACCCCATGCACAAGCAGGCCCGCTGCCCACGCTCTGGCAACTCTTGCCCACCAAGGGCCTGGTCGAGGGAACCGACCGCTATGTTCTTGGGCCGCAGACACTGAATCAGCTTTTCCCCGTCGCCTTGGGCGATTCGCTGGGCGTTTCCACCGGAGCGGAAGCGGAATTGGCCCGATACCGCTCCGGCGGCCGCGAAACGGTGCTGCTGCTCGCGGATTTTCCGACCCCGCAACTGGCCAAGCAAGGCCTGGCGGACCTGCGCAAGAAATTCAACGTGAACGGATCGAAGCCGGACGCTGCGTCGCCGGCGTTGTTTGCCAAGCGCGCGCTCACGCTGCTGGCGATCGTATCCGGGCCGTCCACGCAACAAGAAGCGGCTCCCCTGCTCGATCAGGTTCATTCGGGCACGGCACTGACCTGGGATGAGCCCACCTTTCAGTTCAAGGAACCTCGCATCGAGGTCATGATCGTCGGGATTATTATCGGGACGGGAGCCATTTGTGTCTTCGCGCTGGTTGCCGGCCTGGCTTTTGGCGGCCTGCGCCTGCTGGTCAAGCGCATTTTGCCCAACAAGGTGTTCGACCGCGGCACGCATCTCCAGGTTCTGCAACTCGGGCTTTCCAGTAAGCCCATCAATGCAGAGGACTTCTACGGCACTGCCGACATGCTTACACCGGGAAGCAAAGTGGACAAGGATCTCCCCGACCGCGTTGCACTCCGCCTATTCCGCTGAAAACACATGGGTTGCGTAGAATTGCCGCCCTTCTTTCGCGCTTGACTTCCCGCAAATCGCCCACTAGACTGCCCTCGAGGAAAAGGTTCCATGGCCATCCGCGCATTGGCCGTTGAGCTTTCTCCCCTCGAAGGCCCGCTGCAAGGCGGGCCTTCTGCTTTTTGAAGCCTCTTCCGCCTACAGTTGCCCTTTGCCGCTTCTCAGCGACCGCCGCCTTCTTGCCACACCAACAGGCCTAACGCCTCACCGAACAGGTGAGGACGCACAGAGCGCCGCGGCAACCCTTACCCCTCCCCTGACCGCAGCCATCGTGGTTTAGCTACGCCGCGAACTCCCCTGGGCGTAGAATGGCGACGCGAACGGAGGGGCCATGCCAGGCGAGCGCGAGAGCCGGAACACGGAGAACAGCGGCACGCTATCGGCGATGATCCTGATGGCGATCATCGTCCTGATCGGCGCGTACAGCATGGCCTACGGTTTGCAAACGCTGGTCTGGATCCAAGCGCAGCGGTGGGCCACCCTAAATCCGTGGCTCAACGATGTTCCCATGCCGCTGCCAGGCAAAGTTGCAACCGCCCCACTCCGCCCGCCGCCCCCCGGCAAAGTGGCGCCACCCAAGGCCACCCAACTGCGTGCCTACGATTACGAATTCACCGTGCCCTGGACGGGCCAATCGCGCGCCACGCCATTGCAGATCGGCACGGAGTTCCGGTTTACTTCCGGACAGGTGGTCGTGTTCTTCGATCCCGAGACCCAGTTGGACACCCTGCGGGCTTTGAAGTCTTCGGCCCCCGCCGAGTACCAGAAGTTTCAAAGAGTGTTCCGCGAACAGCCCATCGAATCGAACTATGCGCTGTACCAGGCGATCTATGGAGCAACGCCGGCACAGGCATCTCCCTTTCTCTCCTCTGACGCCGCGCAGCGAATCAATGTGCTCCTGCTCTGGAAGCTTTCGTTTGGCTTCGACCAGCCGGGAATCTATTCTTTCGACTTCGGAAGGAATCGGGGATTCCAGTTCGGCAACCCGGCGGGCGCGCGGCCGGTCGCCGTGCGCGTGTTCGACGGTCAGGACCGGCAGTTCCGCTTCTTTTTCACCGTGGCCGCCGCCTCCAACGCCCAGATCACGCAAGACGCGATCCTCACCGTCGTCCAGTCGCTCCAGATGATCCCGATCCTGGAACGTTAGACTTTTCACCTACAGTTACATCCGCGCGAGCAGAGAGGACTAACGCGCAGGGGCATTCCCGGCGATTGAAGGGAACCGTCTAGCCTACTTAGGCAGAGGCTGTGGAACCGGCTCCGCTGAGGACTTTCTCGTAGTAGCGCTCGTACAGCGGGATGATGTCGTTCGAACAATACTTGCTGTTGGCACTGGCGCGGGCCATCTCACCCATGGCGCGGCCTCGGTCGGGCCGCGTGAGGATCTCGAGGGCATATTTCGCGGCGCCGGCGACGTCGTGCGGCTCGACGAGATAGCCGTCCACGCCATGCGTGACGACCTCGGGAAGCCCGCCCACGTTGGTCGCCACCACCGGAACCTCGCAGGCCATCGCCTCCAACGCCGCCAGCCCAAACGATTCCAGCTCGCTCGGCAGCAGGAACAGATCAGCCAGACTGAGCTGCTCGTACACGCGGTCCTGCTTGCCCAGGAACATGATGTCCCTGGAGAGGCCCTTCTTCCGCGCGAGATGCTCGGCGGCGCCGCGGTCGGGGCCGTCGCCGATCATGACCAGCTTGGCGGAAATCTTTTCGCGGACCAGCGCAAAGATCTCCACGACATCCAGGACGCGCTTGACGGGGCGGAAGTTCGACAGGTGCATGAGGATGGGTTCGCCGTTGGGCGCCCACTTGGCGCGGGCCGCCGGATTCTCGATGCGCTTGTACAGCTCGCAGTTGACGAAGTTGGGGATCACCTCGATGGGCCGCTTGATCTCGAATTCCTTCACCGTGCGGTCGCGCAGGTATTTCGAGATGGCGGTGACGCCGTCGCTCTGCTCGATCGAAAAGCGCGTGATGGGCAGATAGCTGCGGTCGCTGCCCACCAGCGTGATGTCGGTCCCGTGCAGCGTGGTGATGAAGGGCAAGCGCTTCGGTGCCATCATCATGCGGGCGAGCAGAGCGCTCACCGAATGCGGGATCGCGTAGTGCACGTGCAGCAGGTCGAGCGAGGCCTGTTCGGCGACCTCCGCCATCTTGGTGGCCAGCGCCAACGCATACGGCGGATGATCGAATAGCGGGTAGGTGGTGACCTCTACTTCATGGAAACGGATCCGCTCGCTCGCGCCGTCCAGGCGGATCGGCATGGCGTAGCTGATGAAATGAACTTCATGGTTCCGCGCGGCCAGCTCGATGCCGAGTTCGGTGGCGACGACCCCGGAGCCGCCGTACGTCGGATAGCATGTGATTCCGATTTTCATGCGGGTTGCAACCGGCGGCTGGTGAAGCCGTGCCGGGACAGCGCCATAGAGGGAGGCCCGGCAGCGGCGCTTGACTACTGTCCGTTCGTGCCTCCCTGCGCCGCGTCATCGCCTTCCTTATAGACGTAGCGGATGCAGTGCTTGTAGATCAGAAGGTTCGGGCTGCCAAAGCGTGTCAGCTTGATGCAGTCCTGATCGTACCACTCGACGATCCCGTGCAGCGTTTCCCCGTCGCTCAGCACCACGACCACCGGGGTGCGCGCCTGCATCTGCTTCACGTAATAGAAATTCTCAGCGAACGTCTGATCGGGCGGAGCGGGCTTCTTCCGGGGCGCCGCCGACTGAGGCGCCGGCTGCGACGGCCGGCCCCCATATGGTTCCTTGGCCTCAGCCAGAGGGGGACGAAACAGCTTTCGATTTACCATGAAAACTCCTCGGTATGCTACCTCATAAGACTGCGGGAAGGCCGGTTCGGTTGCAGCGTTTCAAAAAAAACTTCAGGAAGAGCCCTGCTGCCTCACCGAACGCTCAGTGAGGCAACCACAGCGTCGAGGCCGAGCTGGCGGCCGATATTGCGCCGCAAGCGGCCTTCCAGGGTATCCAGACTGCTTGTGGCCTGGGAGACCCACTCCCAATTCACCTTCTTGCCCAGGGTCTCCACCTCCCGGCGCAGGTCAGGATTGCGAGGGAGGCTGCTCTTTGAGCTGTGTGACAGCTCGAGCAAATCGGTGAGAAAACTATAGAACAGTCCCAGGATATTTTCAAACGACTCCCGCTCCTGTTTGGCCAATTGTGCGGTGGCCGCGAAAATGTCGCCGTACTTCTCTCCCGCGACGGACTGTTCCAGGAGCCGCAGCACAGCCCTGCGAAGACGCGCCGACTCCTCCAGGTCCATCGAAAGCGCCGCTCCCGGACTCCCGCTGGAGAGTTGGGCGGCCAACGTGCGTTCCGCGGCCGTTCCCCCGCGGCGCTCTTTCAGGAACGCCTCGATCTGGCCCGCCGGCACGGGCGCAAAATGGAATTGCAGACAGCGCGAACGGATCGTGGGCAGCACCGCATCCGGCGTCGTGGCCAGCAGAATCAGCGTGGCCGATTCGGGGGGCTCCTCGAGGATTTTCAGGAAGAGATCGGCGTCGGCCCAACGCATGGTATCGGCGCCGTCGAGGATGAACACTCGCCGGCGGCCCTGCGGTTGAAAGTAGGCGGCGCGCTGCACGGCCCGCAACTGGCCCACGCGGATCATCGGCCGGGCCACGGGATTGCGCAGCCGCACCGGGTCCGGAACGATGAGCCAGACATCGGGATGCGTCTCCAGGATCAGAGGCGTGCGCTCAACCTCGGCCGCGTCGGGAGCTTCGCCGCGCTGGGTCAGACCGGCCTCGATCAGCGGCGCGGGGTCCGCCAGGCGCGCGATGCGCACGCAGGAATCACACTCCCCGCAAGCATCGTCCGGCAGGCGCTCGCAATTCGCCGCCTGCGCGAAGATTCGCGCCAGCGTGAATTTGCCGATGCCGCGCGGCCCGGTGAAGAGCACGGCGCTCGGCACGCGCTGCCGCCGCAACATCCCGCGCAGCGCGCGGACGATGCGTTCGTTGCCGAGAAGTTCACTGAAACCCATTCGCTCAGCCCCGGGCACGGAGTGCGGGAACGATGCGCGCCTCAACCGCAGCGAGAACGTCCCCGTGAATCGCCTCGGGCGTGCGCAGAGCGCCTGTGGCCGCGTCGAGGCATTCGATCTTGATCCAGTTCGGCTGGCGCGCGAGATCGTCGTAGACCTCCGCAGCCGCCTCCAAATGCGCGATGTCGGATTCCTGCAAGTCGCGCTGCAACTTCGTGTAGCCGCGCGCCGCCTTCTCGCCGACCAGGCGGTGCGCCTCGGCCACCGGCACGCGCAGATAGATCACCAGATCCTCGGCCGGCAGCGCGTAGATGCCGTATTCGAGCTGCTTGAGCCATGCCAGGAATTCCTCGCGCTTCTCGCGGGGCACGCGCGCGCCCTGATGCGCGAGGTTCGAGCCGACGTAGCGGTCGGCCAGAACGGTCCGGCCCGCGCTCAGAGCCGATTCGATCCGGGCCCTGGCCTCCAGCCGGTCACCGGCGTAGAGCAATGCGGAGAAGTGCGGGTCCACATCCGCGAGCGAGCCGAATTCACCGTTGAGATACCGCGCCACCAGCTTGCCGAAGAAGCCGTCGTAGTGCGGGAAGCTTATCTGCGTCGCCGCCAGGCCGCGGGCCGCCAGCGCGGGCGCCAGCAGGTCGAGCTGCGTGCGTTTTCCCGAGCCGTCGATTCCTTCCAGAACGATGAATTTTCCGCGGGGCGTCATCGAATTGCGACCAGTCTAGCATAGGAACGTAGCAGGGATGGAGAACAGGAAGCAGAGGAGGTGGAGGAGGCAAAGGAGGCAGAGGAAGTGATGACGCCGGCGCTTTCTCGTTCCGAACCCTGGTGCTGGTTTCCATACTTCCCTGCTTCCGTGCTTCCGTGCTTCCTCTGTGCCTCCGTGGCTCTGTGGCTAATCCCCGGCATGCTAAAATCGCAGCCGTGACGACGCGGGCGAGCACGATCGCGGCGAATCTTCAACGCGTGCGGGAGCGCATCGCGCGGGCGGCGGCGCGCGCCGGGGGGCGCGCGGAAGAGATCACCCTTGTCGCCGTTTCGAAGACATTTCCGGCAGAAGCAGTCCGGGCCGCCTACGAGGCCGGGTTGCGCCATTTCGGCGAGAATCGCGTCCAGGAATTCGAGGCGAAGCAGGCGGCGCTCGCGGACCTCGCCGCGACCTGGCACTTCATCGGCCGCCTGCAAAGCAACAAGGCGCGGCGCGCGGCGCACTTGTTCGGCCGCGTCGATTCGGTGGATTCCCTTTCGCTGGCACAGAAGCTCGACGCGGCCGCAGCCGCGGAGCCAAAACGCCTGCCCGTCTTGATCGAGGTGCATTTGGGCGCCGAGGAGACGAAGGGCGGCACCGCCGAAGCCGATTTACCGGCGCTCGCCAAGGGCGTCGTGGCGCTTCCGCATCTGGAATTGCTGGGCCTCATGGCCATTCCGCCCTATTCCGACGATCTCGCGCGCGTACGCCCCTACTTCCGCAAGCTGCGGGAGCTGCGCGACACCTTGAGCAGCCGCCTCGAATGGCCGTTGCCCGTGCTCTCGATGGGAATGAGCCACGATTTCGAGGTGGCCATCGAAGAAGGCGCGACGGAGATTCGCATCGGCACGGCCCTTTTCGGGGAACGTCCGTAAGGCGCAAGAAGCGTTGGGCCTACGTGTAGCGGAGCCAACGCAAAAGCTCGGGAAGCGTGGGGCGCTTGCCGTACATCAGGATACCTACACGATAGATCCTCGCCGAGCCGTAGATCACACCAACCGTCGTAAGACTCAGCAGGCCCATCGAGAGGGCGATCTGCCAGAACGGCGGCGTCTGGAGCGAGATGCGCAGGGTCATCAGCACCGGAGAGAAAAATGGTATCTCGGAGAGAACCACGGAGGTCGTGGACGAGGGATTGGTGAGCACCAGGCTGTAAATCACCATGCAGAATACCAGCGGCGCCATGGCCAGCCATTGCAACTGCGCCGCGTCCTGTTCGCTCGAACAGGCGGCACCGACCGCGGCAAACATTGCAGAGTAGAGGAAGTACCCGCCACAGAAGTAGACCAGCACGCAAATCAGCAACGAAACGGGAAGGTGGACTCCCGGGAATGAGGAACCCGGATTCACCATGGCAGCCAAGAATGCGCCGTAGGAGAGCAGCAGCGCCAGGGAGGCCGTCCAAATGAGAAACTGCGTGAAAGCCACTGCCGCCACGCCGAGGATCTTTCCGGCAAGAAGCTCGAAGGGCCGCACCGCGGAGATGAGCACCTCCATCGTTCGCGTTGTCTTCTCCTCGAGGACGGAACGCATGGTGAGGATGCCGTACATCAGCAGCGAGGTGTACAGCAGAATGACCAGACCGACGGCGACGCCAATCGTCTGCCCCCTCTCGACGGACTCGCCGGACTTACTGACCTTAATGAGCTGCAGACGTTCGCTGCGGACGATCTCGCCCACGTCGTCCAGGTGGACACCTCGCGCGTTCAGGCGCGCCTCGATCACGGCCTGATTTACGGCAACGGTAAGAGGGGCGATGAGCGCGAAATTGCCGGGATTCTTCGTATGAAGCTCTGCCGGCCGGTTGAGGTCGCTTGGAATTACGAGATAGGCGTCGAGCGTGCCCGCATTGATTCGATTGCGAAATCCCTCCGCGGCACTGTCCAACGAGGCCGGGCGTTCGATCGACTCGAGGACCGTGAATTCCGGCTTGCCGTTTTCGAGCTTCCCGTTGAGACCGCGCGTGACGGAGGCGGCCAGCCCGCCGGAATTGTCCACGATGGCGAGGCGAAGATTCTGAATCGGCTGGTGGCTCACGAGAAAAGTAACCAGCAGACCGAATGCGATGCCGAGGAGCGGGACGATCAGGGTGCCAATGACGAAACCCTTCGTTTTGACGCGGGTAAGATACTCGCGCTTGATGATGAGCCAGACCTTACGCATGGGTTGTTCTCTCGATAAAAATCTCATTGAGCGACGGTTCGAGCAGCTCAAACCGGGTAATCTGTGCGCCTGCTTGCACGGCAGCGCGTAAGATTTCCTGTGGATCGGAGCCCGGCTTCAGTTTGGCTTCGACGCCCGCGCCGAATCGGTTGACGGCGGTGATCGACGGCTGATTGAGGAACCCGTCGGGGCCGGTAAATGTGATGTGTACCGTGTTCTTGCCGTAGGACTGCTTGATGGTGCGCAGGTCGCCGTCGAGGATATTTCGGCCGTGGTTGATGAGGCAGATGGAATCACACATCATCTCGACCTGCTCCATCCTGTGCGTCGAGAGGACAATCGTGGTCCCCTGGCGTTGCATCTCGAGCATGATGTCCTTCACGGTGGCGGCATTCACCGGGTCAAGGCCGGAGAAGGGCTCGTCCAAGATTACAATCGGCGGCTGGTGGATCACCGCAGTGATGAACTGCACCTTTTGCTGCATGCCCTTCGAGAGATCGTTCAGCTTTTTCTCGGACCATTCTCCCAACCCGAACCGGTCAAGCCATTCACGGGCGCGGCGATCGGCCTCGGGTTCCGCTAGCCCGTGCAGTGCCGCCACAAATACGATCAAGGCGCGCACTTGCATCCGCGGATAGAGGCCGCGCTCCTCGGGCAGATAGCCGATTGATTTTTTTGTTTCATCACTGACCGGCTGGCCAAGGACGTGGATCGAACCCTCGTCGGGGACGAGGATGTTCGTCACCATGCGGATCGTGGTTGTCTTGCCGGCGCCGTTGGGACCGAGGAGACCGAGGAGACCGAGAATCGTGCCCTGGCGAACCCGAAGATTAACGCCGCTGACGGCGGTCACGGAGTCATATGACTTCGTGACATTTTCCAGTGAAATGACTTCCACGGATCCGTCCTTCCCTTGCCGCAAATGAGCCCGATACTCCTGTCAATTCATTACGCGCGACAGAGGCCGATTGTTTCACGCGCCCCTAGAAAAACGCGATTCCCACAGGATGTCAATGTGCAGCTTCTAGTCCGGCAGGGGCTGGCCCGTGGTTTCCAGGCCAAAGGGCACAAGTAGGAGGCCGAAGAGGAAGGCCAGCGCCGTCATGGCGACGGGGATGCCGATAGTGTGGTAATGCGCCACGCCTGCGCCGACCAGAAACGTAAAGCCCGCGCCGGCGAAGCGGCCCACCGAGGTGATGAACGCGAAGGCGCTGCCGCGGCACGTCGTCGGATATTGCTCCGGCAGCCAGAGCGTGTACATCGCAAAATTGGCGCCGCCGATCCCTAGAAAAAACAGGCCGGCGAAGAACCAGGCCATGGCGTTCCGCTGGAGATAAAAGGCCAGGCCGAAGCTGGAGCCGATCGAAGCCGCCATGATGAGGAAATAGATGGCCAGCGTCTTGCGGCGGCCGATCCATTCGGCAATCCACGGCAGAGGCAGGCAGCCGAGGATGGTCCCCAGCGAGAGCAGCATGGTGGCGTAGGAGGAAAGTCCGGCGGAGCGCACCGCGGAGAAACCCTGCCGCGCGCCGATCTCCGCGACGGAGGCGGGAACGTACACGGTGCCCGCCCACAGGCCGATGATGGAGACGAGGACGTACGCCGAATTGAGCAGCGTGCGGCGGCGAAATAGCGGCCCAAACAGCGCCGCGAAGGGGCTGGGCGCCTCGGCGGTACGGGCCTTCCAGCGGCTCGGCTCGGTGACGCCGTAGAGGATGAATCCGACCAGGAGCGCGGGAGCGCCGCCGAGGGCGAACATCGGCCGCCAGCCGTGCTTTTCGCCAATGAAGTGATTGGCGAGCGCGGCGAGAAAAAATCCAAAATAATAACCCGTGTGCATCAGGCCGGCGCCCATTTTGCGGCGCTCTTCCGGCCATTCCTCGGCCACAAACGTTCCGCCCATGGCCCATTCGCCGCCGATTCCCACTCCGGCCAGCAGCCGGCAGACGGCAATCTGCCAGACGTTTTGTCCAAAGGCGGCCAGAAAAGTGAAGAGCGAATAGCACAGGATCGTGAGTATCAGCGTGCGGACCCGGCCAAACCTGTCGGCGATCGGCCCCCAGACCAGCGCCATTCCCCATCCGACCAGAAACAGCGCGAACAGCAGCCCGCCGTAGAAGCCGACGTTGCCGGCCGTGGCGGGAATCCCCGACTTGGGCAGAACCTCGCGCAGCGCCGGCACCAGCACCAGCGCGTAGATGAACGAGTCCATGCCGTCGAGGGCCCAGCCGCCCCACGCCGCCCAAAAGCCCCGCACCTGATTGCGGTTGAGCCGAATTGTCGCTTGCGATGCCACGAAGTCGGAGATTGTACGGCAAAAGCGCGCGATGCGCGAGGACTTCCGGGAGCATCGAGAAAATATCCGCGGAACGCGGGGCGATGGTAAGGTGGGGATGCGGAAGGCGGCGCTCGGATGGAGATACGGGAAAGCGGCGGCGCGGTGGTGTTCATGGTACGGGTGGTGCCGCGGGCCAGCCGCGACGCCATCGAGGGCGAATACCAGGGCGCGCTGAAGGTGCGCCTGACGGCGCCTCCGGTGGAAGACCGGGCCAACGAAGCGCTGGTGCGGCTGCTGGCCGCGCGTTTGAACGTGCCCAAGTCGGCTGTTAGAATCGTGGCCGGAGAAAAAAGCCGAATGAAGCGCGTCGAGATTGCGGGCGTGAGCCGGGCACACGTGACCGAGCTGGCGGACTCATGCCGGACATAAAAGCCATCCAGGCGGAACTGCGCGCCGGCAAAATCGACGGCTGGCTTTTCTGCGACCATCACCATCGCGACGCGATTGCCGGGCGCATCCTCGGGCTCGACCCCACCGTCATGTCCACGCGCCGCTGGTTTTATTTCATTCCCGCGAAGGGCGCGCCGAGAAAGCTCGCGCACCGCATCGAGGCAGGGGCGCTCGACGCGCTCCCGGGCGCGAAACAGCTGTACGCGAGCTGGGAGGAGTTGCACCGAGGCCTCCGCAAACTCCTCGCGGGAAGCCGCAAAATCGCCATGCAATACTCGCCGGAGAACAACATTCCCTACATCGGGCTGGTGGACGCCGGTACGGTCGAGCTGGTGCGGAAGCTGAAGAAGAAGGTGGTGACCTCGGCCGACCTGGTGCAGAAATTCGAAGCGGCGTGGACGCCTCAGCAGCTCGAGTCGCATCTCGAGGCGGGCCGCATCGTGGACCGGATCGTGCGCGCGGCGTTCGAGCGCGCGGCGGCCTTCGTGCGCGACGGCCGGCCGCTCACCGAAGCCGAGCTACAGCAGTGGATGCTCGATCAGTTTCAAGCCAACGGCCTCACGACGGCCGAGCCCCCCATCGCCGCCGTGCAGCCGAACAATGGCAACCCGCACTACGAGCCGAAGCCGGGCGCGTCGTCGCCGCTTCGCGCGGGCGACCTGCTGCTGCTCGACGTCTGGGCAAAGCTGAAACGCCCGGGCAGCGTCTATTACGACATCACCTGGATGGGCTATCTGGGCGCGCGCGTCCCGGACGCGTATGCCAGGATTTTCCGCATCGTGCGCCAGGCGCGGGACCGCGCCGTCGAATTCGTGCGGGACTCTCTCGCGCGAGGCCGGGACATTCACGGCTGGGAAGTGGACCGCGTGGCGCGCGCGGTGATCCGCAAGGGCGGCTACGCCAAATATTTCGTGCACCGCACCGGCCACAGCATCGGCCAGGAAGTCCACGGCAATGGCGCGAACATGGATGGTCTGGAGACGCGCGACGACCGCAAGATCGTGCCGCGCACCTGCTTTTCCATCGAGCCGGGTATCTACCTCCCCGAATTCGGCATCCGCAGCGAAGTGAATGTCTACGTTGGCGAGCGCGAAGCCAGCGTCACCGGCGCCGTCCAGGAAGAGATCCTGGCGCTGCTGCCCTGACCGATGACAGTGGAAACCCTCGTGACGGAAGAGAATTCCAGGCTCAACCCCGTTTTCCCCGTGCTGATCGCCCTCGCCGCGTGGATCGTGCCGGGGCTAGGGCATCTCTGCCTGCGCCGCTGGGTCCGGGCGCTCGGTTTCTTTGCAACGGCCGGCGGACTGGCCCTGGCGGGCTACGCGTTGCACGGCGAGGCTTTCAGGCCGGGCTCGGCCGATCCCTTCGGCACGCTCGGCTTTCTGGCGGACGCCTGCTCGGGAGTGTTCTATTTTCTTCCGCGCGTGCTCACGAACGCTCGGCCCGATCTATCTCATGCGGCGGGCGATTACGGCACTCGTTTCATTGCAGCGGCGGGCATCGTGAACCTGCTCGCGGTGATCGACGCGTACGCAACGGCGCGTGGGGAGAGAAGCTGAGTGTCCACCACAGCCATCCGGGAGAGCCATTTTGCAGCCATGGTTCTCTTCGCGCTGCTGGTCTCGGTGGCGCTCGCGTGCCTCGGCCGGCAGACCCTCGCGGGGCGAATCAAGTTCGCGCTCTGGTCGTTCGCGCTGTTCCTCGTGATCGGCGTGGGCGTCGCCTGGCTGATGTACCCCTTCTCGCGCTAGCCGCCAGGCGCAAAGCCCGAAAAGAAAGGGGCGGGTTGGCCCCCGCCCCTGTGTCATTCAACAGACAATGTGGTGTTTCTCGGCTTACGTCCAATCCTGCGTGCGCACCGGGAGGCGGCGAATGCGCTTGCCGGTGGCGGCAAAGATCGCGTTGCAGACCGCCGGCGTGACCGGCGGCACCGCAGGCTCTCCCATGCCGGTCGGGCCCTCCGTGCTCTGGATGATGTGGACCTCGACGACGGGCGCTTCGTTCATGCGCACGACCGGATTGTCGTCGAAGTTGGTCTGCACGACGCGGCCCTTGTCGATGGTGATCTCGCTCTTGAGTCCCGCCGTGAGACCGTAGATCACCGCGCCCATCACCTGCTGCTCGATGACCGCCGGATTGACCGGGCGCCCGCAATCCACGGCGCAGACCACGCGCTGGACTTTCAATCTGCCCTTGCTGCTGTCCACCGCGACTTCCGCGACCTCGGCTACGTAGGTCGAAAACGACCTCAGCATCGCGATGCCGCGGTAAACGCCCTTCGGAAGAGGATTGCCCCAGCCGGCCTTCTCCGCGGCCAGGTTCAGGACCGCCAAGTGCCGCGGCGATTTCGCCAGCAAATGCCGGCGGAATTCGTAAGGGTCTTTCTTGGCCGCCGCCGCAAGCTCGTCAATGAACGACTCGCTGAAGAAGCCGTTCTGTGACGCGCCCACCGACCGCCAGAAGCCCAGCGGGATCGGACTCTTGACCAATTGGTAGTCCACCAGGATGTTGGGGATATCGTAGGCAATATCCGAGACGCCTTCGGTGCTGCTGGTGTCCAGGCCGTTGGTTATTGTGCCCGGGAAGAACCAGCTCATCACCGAGTCGCACGCGATCCGCGCGGTGAAGGCCACCGGCCATCCGTCGGCACCCAGGCCGGCCGACAGGTGAATATACGACGTGGGACGATAGTAATCGTGCTGCATGTCGTCTTCCCGCGACCACGTCACCTGCACCGGCGCTTTCATGGCCTTGGAGGTCTCTACCGCGTCGCCGACAAAGTCCGACACGCCCCGCCGGCCAAATGCGGAGTTGCCGTCGATGATGATCTTGCCCTGGTTCTTGTCCATGCGCTCGATGGCAAACGGGTCGGCCTTGACCAGCGTGGCGGCGGCATAATCGCGTCCCGCCTTCACCGCGTTGACGTTCAGGTCGGCGGCCTTCACCTTGCGCCCGAACTGCTTGCGGATGGTGTCACTGCTGAGGGCGGCATTCGGCCCTTCGTCCCACTTCACTGCCAGGGCGTTGCGGCCTTGCATGGCATTCCAGGTGTTGTCCGCGACGACGGCGATGCCGCTGGAAATCTGCACAACGTCCTTCACGCCCGGAACGGCCTTGGCCTTGGTGGCGTCGAAGCTCGCCACTTTGCCTCCAAACACGGGGCAGCGCAGCACGACCGCGTGCAGCATCCCGGGACGCCGCACATCGATGCCGAAGCCTGCGCGGCCATTCACCTTAATGGGCGTGTCGAGCCGCTGGGTCGGCTTGCCGATCAGGCGGAACTGGCTGGGGTCCTTGAGCTTGACGTCGGCAGGCACCGGGAGCTTGGACGCGGCTTCGGCGAGACTTCCGAACGTGGCGCGGCGGTTCGTGGCGGCGTGAAGAACTGCCCCATTTTCCGCATGGCATTCCGATGCGGCGACGCCCCACTTCTGCGCGGCGGCCGCGATGAGCATCTCCCGAGCCGTCGCGCCGGCCCTGCGCATGGGCTCCCAGCCCGAGTGGATGCTCTGGCTGCCGCCCGTGCCCTGCATGCCGAAGACGGGATCGATATAGACTTTATCGGCCGGGGCAAATTCGGTGCGGACGTTTTTCCAGTCGCATTCCAGCTCTTCGACCGCGAGCATGGAAAGCGACGTCATCACGCCCTGCCCCATCTCGGACTTGCTGATGATGATGGTCACGATGTCGTCCGGCGCGACGCGGACCCACGCGTTGAGCACCGCCGCCGCGGCGGGGGCTGCTGTGGCGTCGGCCAGCGCTGTAGACGCGCCGGGCAGATAGAAGCCCAGCACCAGGCCCGTGGCTCCGGCCAGGCCGGTCTTGAGAAAAACACGGCGGTCGACTTGCGTTGTGGAGGAGCTCATTCCGCGCCTCCCGTGACCGTGCCGGACGCGCTCGGCGAGGCTTCGGTATTTCCACCGGCGCCGGGCGCCGGGGCCGCGGCTTGCAACTCCGCGGCACGATGAATGGCCTTGCGGATATTCTGGTAGGTGCCGCAGCGGCAAATGTTCTGCATGGCGTCGTCAATGTCGTCATCGGTCGGGTTGGGCTCTTTGGCGAGAAGTCCGGCGGCCGACATAATCTGGCCCGACTGGCAATAGCCGCACTGCGGAACATCCATCTCGATCCAGGCCTGCTGGACCGGATGGCCGTGGTCGGCCGAAAGCCCTTCGATGGTGGTGACTTTCTTGCCCCCCACCGCCGAGATGGGCATGACACAGGAACGCATGGCTTCGCCATTGATGTGCACCGTGCAGCAGCCGCACAGCGCCATGCCACAGCCGAATTTTGTGCCGGTCATGTTGAGCGTGTCGCGCAGAACCCACAGCAATGGCATGCTGGGATTTACATCCACGGACTGGGATTTGCCGTTCAAGGTAAAGCGAATAACCATCCAAGCCTCCCGGGATCGCGAATCACCGCTACAAACTTGACACGTATACCTTCGCGCTCTCTTCGCGCCCAACCTACGCGAACTGTCCAGTCGTGTCAAGGGACGCTTCGCGCGCTTTCCGAGACAGCCGATGCCCGGCACCCAACTGACAGCGCTTCCAGGTGTCGCGCCACACAGGAGTTTCTCTTCCAGCTCGAAAGTGGGTCTACCGAAACACGCAGAAGAAAGTGCACGCCAAGACCACACCAATCATGGATCCGACGAGAACGTCGCTGAGGAAGTGCATTCCGAGTATGACCCGGGAAACGGCGACACTGACAGCCATGAACAGCAATGGTCCTCCCAAGGAGGGATAGAAGCGAGCGACCGAAACGGCTACCGCAAAGGCGACGATGGAGTGGCCTGAGGGAAAGGAAAATTGATCCGGTGGCAGGATACGGGACCAGCAGTGGCGTTCGATCTCGCAAGGCCTCTGGCGCCGGCTGGCCTTCTTGATCACCGAAAACAGCATAATTCCGGCGACGGCCGCAGCCGTCGCCGAACCAACCGCGGCGTATCGCTGCGGCCCGCCGAACACCAGTAACACAACACCCAGCAAATACCAGATCCAGCCATCGCCCAGGCGCGTGGCCAGGATCATCCATACACGAATATAACGCGGAGCGCGCCAACGGTGAACCCGCCGCATCAGCCGCTGATCGCCCTCTTCGATGAAGTGCCATGCCGCGCGGGCGACGCTCACGTGATCACCCCCAGTTCGCGGTAGGCCGGCATCGCCACGGGCGTGCGGCCCCAGCGCCGCAAGAATTGCCTCTCCCCCTTCCAGTGAGCCGCCGTCACCAAGGGAACGAGGGCCAGCAGAGGCATCAAGGGCGCGAGCCAAGGCTTTTCCTGAAACATGGCCAGGGCGATCAGCGCCACGTCCCGCGTCAACTTGACGTAGCTTCCGTCTTCGCCCCGGACGCTCCCTCTTCCTGCTCGCAGTCCTGCCAGAAACTCAGCGGAATCGCGCGCGCCGCGCACTTCCGTGTAGGTTGTGCCCGCTGACGCGAGGGTGTGCGCGTCACTTCCTCCCCAAGACGCCTTCTCTTGCGCGCGCGCCACCTCCTGCGACCGGAGGTTTTGCTCCCAGGGCATCTGCCCGTTCTTAATTTCATACGCGGGAAAGTGCGCGTGAAACCAGACGAAATCCTCCTCCGCACGCCGGCCGGTGAGGCCGGAGAACAGGTGATTAACGCTGAACAGGATCGAGCGCTCAGAAAGATACGCCAGCAGGCATCCGATGTCCTTGCGCCTTCGCTGGATCTCGATGTGTTCCCGCTCGCTGATCGCGTATACGCCCACGTGGATCTCCGTTTCGCTGGGCATATAGCAGGTCACTTCCTCGCTCACAAAAAAGTCCCGGTGTTGGCGCAGAGATTCCGCGGCATCAATCGAATCGTGGTCTGTAATGGTTACCAGGTCCATGCCACGCTGCTTCATCACCGCATAGAGTGCCTCCGGTTCGGTGTAAGACTCCCGGCAAATGCGGTTCAGCAGCGGCACGGTACACATTCCCGAGTGCCTCGTGTGGACGTGCAGGTCGCATCGCATGGTCCCATGCTGCCTGTGGAAAATTACACAGCTTTGACATGGCTGTAAAAAACCTGCGACATCATGTTACTTATAGTTCACACGGAAGACTGAGGCGCACTAGCCAGGAGGACGTCTATCTCCCACTCCGTGAAGAACTTAAAGGCCCGCATCGACATACTCTTTCATGATGCAGGGGGTGGGCACCGCAATGCGGCCACGGCCCTGCAGTCGGCTGTGCAACAGAAGAACAAGCCCTGGGAGGTGCAGCTGGTCAATCTCCAGGAACTGCTCGACCCGCTGGATATTCTCCGGCACTTCACCGGCATCCGTATTCAGGAGGGCTACAACCTGCTGCTGCGCAACGGCTGGACGCTCGGCTCGCCGTACTTGTTGCGCGTTCTGCAGGCGGCGATCCGGCTCCAACACGCCCCCACGGTAAAGCTCCTGCAAAACTATTGGCGGGAAAACGACCCTCTCCTGGTGGTCTCCGTAATCCCCCATTTCAACCGGGCCATTCGAGAAAGTTACTACGCGGTCTTCCCGGAACGGCCCTTTGTGACCATCCTCACCGATCTGGCCGATTACCCACCTCGCTTCTGGATCGAGGCTCAGCCGCAATACCTCGTTTGCGGCACCCCGCGCGCGGTTGATCAGGCCAAAGCCTTGGGCCATCGGGACGACTGCCTATTTCGCACTTCCGGCATGATCCTGAACCCCCGGTTCTATGAGCAGCCTAGTTTGGATTTCCGTGAAATGCGGCTGGCTCTCGGCCTGAAGCCAGACCTTCCGACGGCGCTGCTTCTGTTTGGAGGCTACGGCTCGAGATCCATGCTGAGCGTCGCCCGCCTTCTCAACGCGTCCCGCCTGCCCGTGCAGCTCATTGCCATTTGCGGCCGGAACGAACGCCTCGTCTCCGCCTTCCGCGGGTCGGACTGGCAAGTGCCGGTGCACGTAGAGGGTTTCACGCCGCGCGTGAACGAATTCATGGCCGCCTCCGATTTTCTGATTGGCAAGCCGGGGCCCGGCGCCATCTCCGAAGCGCTGGCCATGAAGCTGCCCGTCATCGTCGAAACGAACGCGTGGACGCTGCCTCAGGAACGCTATAACGCGGAATGGATCGAGTCCGAAGGCGTGGGCATGGCGCTGCCCAGCTTTCGCGACATTGTCCCGGCGGTGCGAAAACTGATTGAGCCGGATGTGTTTGCCCAATACCGCCGCAATGTGTGCAAGCTCAATAACCGCGCGGTGTTCGAAATCCCCGAGATTCTCGACACGATCCTCCACAACAGCGGGAACGGAAACGGCAGCTCGGCCTAACAGCACGCACTTCAAGCCCACGCTTACTCGGAAATTCCTCTGATTGTGTGCTCCTTGAAGGAGGCGGCGGGAGATCAGGCTCACGCGGCGCCGACGATCCGGCGCCGGACGGCACAGGGAGATCGGCGGCTGGTTTGACAGGTTTTTGGCAGCGATGCTACAGTCGATGGTGCGCCGAGGTAGCTCAGTGGTAGAGCAGCCGATTCGTAATCGCTTCTGACCTGCATAAACACTGGCGTTTTTTGTAGTTTCAATAGCTTAGCTGCCAACGATTGCCCACAGTTGCCCACGTTTTCCTACGGTTCAATACAAGAACAATGCAAGTAGATCGGCGTGGTCGTGAGAGGTCGGAATCGCACAGCTAGAATTCCCAAGCACTGAACTGTTGTGATCCAGTGCTTGGGACATTTCTTCCCGAGGTCTTCAGCCCACCAGTTCGCACGCTGAAGACTCTCTGCGCTTTTTGTACGGTCTCCGCTGCTTCGGCACTGGCTCACCGCTCACGAAGCATCTGGCCAAATGCCTCACCCGAGTATGCAGGCGGTCAAATTCGAGTTCGGCGACCCCCAGCCAATAAGCTGCCTCGCCTCCCGTTCCAGTCGTCATCAGCGCCTCTACAGTGGGCAGAGCCTTCGCGTCCTCCCGCCGCACGAAGTTCAGGAACTCCTGAACAAATGCCTTATCGTGGCTCTGCTTTTGGCAAGCCTTCTGCGCCGTACGC
>JAIQGD010000125.1 GCA_020072765.1 Terriglobia bacterium | reverse complement strand
CCTGCTTTGTCAGCGACCTGAAGCGTTTCGAAGCGCTGGACGCGCAGGTGCTGGGCATCAGCGTGGATAGCGCGTGGTCGCACAAAGCGTTCGCCGAAAAGATGGGCATTCCCTATCCGCTGCTGGCGGATTTCCAGCCCCGCGGCGCGGCCGGGGAGCAGTTCGGCGTCTACATGGCGGACCGGGGCATCACCGGGCGCGCCATCTTCATCGTGGACCGCAACGGCAATCTCGCCTGGGCGAAGAATTACGATCTCCCCGCGCTGCCGGACATCAAGGAAGTCGCCGAAGCGCTGGCCAAAGTGAAGTAAACAGCGGGCAGGCCCCCGGCGCTCATGCGGGTCGTTATGGGGATGTAAGACCGTTGGCGGGCGCGGCGGCTGGGGGTGCCGGATTTTGCGCGAAGGTGCGGATATAGTCGACGGCCTGCCAGCGCTCCGTCTCAGTCAGCTTGTCCGCAAAGGCGGGCATGGGGCGGTGGCCCTTGGTGATGCTCCAGAATAGCTCGCCGTCGGTCCAGGCGCGCATCTCGCGGGCGTCCCCAAAATCCCGAGGGGCCACGAACAGCTCGGCGGCTTTCTCACCCTTGCCGTCCCCATTCGGGCCGTGGCACTTCTGGCAATGATCCCGATAGAGCTGCATTCCCGCGGCGATGTCGCGGGGATTGGGCGGCAGGGGATTGACCAGTTTGCGCGCCCGGGCCGAGGCGCTCCAATTCATGGCCCAATAGATGGCTCCCGCCGTGCCCGCCGCGAGAATCCCCAGCAGGGCCAGAACGGTCATCAGGTGAAAACCGTGTTTGGTTTGGGTGGCGTGCACGTGTTGACCCGCAGCGTTCCGTTTGGAAGCCAGCCGTCAGCGGGTTCCCCCTGAAAAGTTTCGCACGGCCACTCAGGATTTCCCAGCGAAGATCACCCTGTTGTTGCCGGGGGCCGGGCTTCGTGCGGACGTCGTGAAACTCAGTGGACTGGATGAATCGCGCGAAGCACGGAAATCAACACCAGAACCAGCATGACCACCACGTAGATGCGCAGGCCCC
Organism: Terriglobia bacterium; assembly: GCA_020072765.1. GTDB lineage: Bacteria > Acidobacteriota > Terriglobia > Acidiferrales > UBA7541 > Palsa-295. Next base: position 4,201 of record JAIQGD010000125.1, on the reverse strand, counting down.
AGAGCAAAAGCCGCACGCCGGCCGAAAGCTTTCGCCGGCCGAAGCGCGTCCGCTGCTTGGCGGCAACCACCTGGTCGGCTTCCAGCAGCGACAGGACAACGCGCGGATCCTTTAGATCGGGTTTCGCCGCATCTTCCACGGGGGATTCGAAGCGGCGAGGGCCCCCGTCGAGACCGGCATCGTTTGGCTTCACGTGATCACCTCCGGATAATTGCGCTCGGCGCGGACAACGGCGGCGCCGGCTTCTGCCCGCATCTAAGGACCCAGCAACTTCGGGAAAACGGTCGCGAGGCCGAATCCGAGTCCCGCGCAGAGCAACAGCACGGCGACGGTGATGCCCGCGGCGTTTTCCCAGAAGCCATTCACATGCTCGCCCATCACGTCCCGGTCGTTTACCAGAAGCAGCAGGAAGGCGAGCGCCGGGGGCATGGCCAGAACGGCAATCACATTGACCGTTAGCACCACGAATTCCAGGGGAGCGCCGGGAATGAGCACGAGTCCCCCCGCCGCGCAGGCTGAGCCGAGCAAAATCAGGTAAAACGGCCATGCCTCGCGCAGCGGACGGTTCAAGCTGTGCCCGGTTTGCAGGACCTCGCCAAAGGCGTACGCGGAGGATGTGGAAATGGCAATCGCGGCGACGATGCCTGCTTCGAAGATGCCGAGAGCGAAAAGCGCCGCGCCCGTATGGCCAATCCACGGCTCGATGGCCTGGGCGAATTGAGCGGCCTGGAACTGGGAGGCGTCAATTCCGTGATGAAACAGCGGCGCCGTGGCGAGAATCGCGGCGATTGCGAACACGGAGGCGAGCAACGCGCCCAGCAGCGTATCGAAGCGTCCGGCGAGAATGTCCCTCGGCTGCATGCCCTTGTCGACGACGGCGCTTTGCTGAAAGAAAAGCATCCACGGCGTCACGGTCGCGCCGATATCCGCGAGAACTAACACGAGAATCTCGTATCCGTTTCCCTTCGGCAGGGGAGTCCATGTCAGCAGGGCATGGCCCACGGACGACCAATTCGGATGCGACAAAATCGCAGCCGGCACGAAAAGACCATTGAAGACGGCGAGCCCCAACGTGATGCGTTCCCAGGTCCAGTAGCGTCCGGTCGTGATCGCGGCAAATACGACCGCGACCCCTATGCCCACTGCAATCACGGGCCGAACCCCGAAGAAACCCAAGCCGGCTCGAATGCCGATGAATTCCGTGACCAGGGTCAGAAAGTTTCCCAGGACCAAATCGCCCATCGAGAAAAAACCCCAGAATCGTCCGAACCGGTCAAAGATCAGTTCCGCGTGGCCGCGGTGGGTGACGGAGCCCAGGCGCACCGTCATCTCCTGCACGATCAGGCCCATCAGAAACGTGAGCACGACAAACGGGATGAAAAACCCGATGCCGAAGCGCGCGCCCGTGGCCGAGTACGACAGCATGCTGGGGGCATCGTTTTCGCCGAGGAATACCAGGACGCCGGGCCCCACGAGCAGCCAGAGCACCGAGAGTCCGCCAAAGGTTTTCGAGCGGCGCTCTTTCCATCGGGCCCGGGTCACGCGCCAGCGATCTTGCGCGCGATCCACGTCCTCGTGCGTCAACAGGCCGGCGAGTTCGGGAGCCAGGGGCGATGCGGCAGCGGCATCCGTCGTGGGATGGGCCGGTCGGTAAGGGGGCGCGGGGGGCTCGTCCTTCACGCTGTCCATGGGTTAACCAAGCTGAACTTCTTATATAAACTACGCTTAACTTCCAGGCGCGTCAATTCCCGGATGCCAGAGAGCGCGCGAAAAAATCATCAGGAGACTTTCCGGGCTCTGCTATAGTGGGCGATCAACCGAAGCGCCGGGAAGGCCAGGAGAAGGACATGCCGGAAACGCCGCAGCAGCAAGTGCAGATCAAAGCCGACGAGAAGGAATTGCTCGGCCAGTATTCCAATCTCGCCGTCATTCATCACAATGCGGAAGAGTTCACGCTGAATTTCATCTATTTGTTCCCCACCGTGCCGCAGGGAAAGCTGGTGGCCAGCCTGATCGTGAGCCCGGTGCACGCCAAGCGGCTGCTGCGTGCGCTGCAGGAGAATGTGGCGCGGTACGAGGCGCAATTCGGGCCTCTGCCCGAAGGGCCGGGCCCGGGTCCAGTGCCCAACGTGGGATTCGTGCAGTAGCGCGCCGCACGGCAAACGCGCCGCCGCGCCCCTACAGCGGATGACGAGTAGCGGACTATTGCTAGTGATTTGCGGAACGCAATACTAGTGGAGCGACCCGCCGGCGACGAACCAGTTTTCGCGCGGTTCGGGAAACTCCACGCCGACCGCAAAGCCCATGCCCGGGACCGAACGGCAATACGCCACGCGCGCGGCGGCGCGAAACGCCCCGGCCATGGTGGTGATGATCAAGCTGTCGTTGATTTTCCAGCGCCGCGTGCTCATGATGCACGCGCCATAGGAACTGACGTTTTCAGTAAAAGTGGTCTCGGTCCCCGGCAGAGCGGCGTGACCGCTGACGTGAACTCCGACTTCCATCGGAATGCGCGCCTCGCGGCGCGTGGTGGCTGAACCTTTTGGGACCCCCATCCCAAGCGGCATCTTCCGTACCCCCCTTTTTGTTTCGCGTAACCGTATGATCTGATTTGGCGTGTATGGCAAACGCGGAGGGCATCCCGCGATCTGCCGGGACGTTCCGCACTTTCCCCCCTGGAAAGAACACAAGCCCCTGGTCTCCGGAGCAATTGCCATGCCGTTCTAGTGTCAGGCCCCGTCACGGCATAACTGGATTGTTTTCACGGAGAATTCTGGCCGCCGCTGGCCTCCGGCGGGGCGAACCCGCCCGCATTCACGCGCCCGCGGGTGGAAATGTTACATACTTGAGCAATCCTTACCTAATACAAAAACTTTAGGGCTTGGGAGCTACCGGCGGGAGATCGAACGCCTGCACCGCGCTCTTGAACGCATTCTTGGCGTGAGCGCCATCGCAAAACGGCATGTTCTGCGAATGCCCGCAGCGGCAAATGGCCACGTTGGTGCGTCCGCCGAGTCCGAATTTCTTGCCGTCCTGGTCCAGAATTTCGAAGTCGCCCTCGACCTTGATGGACCCGTCATTGCGAACCTTCAGTGTTGTTCCAGCCATGCACTCCTCCTGGGAAGTTATGAAAATCGATTCGGTGATGGTGACTCAGGTTGCCGCCCGGCGGGTGGACTCAGTACTTCGGGACGCTCGGGTCCACTTCATCCGACCACGCGAGGATACCACCTTTCAGGTTCCATATCTTCTGAAAGCCGGCCCGCTGCAAAAATTCGACGGCATCGGCCGAACGCTTGCCGGAGCGGCAATACACGACCATCTCGCGCGAGCGATCGAGCTCGCCCACGCGCTGCGGAATCTCGCCGAGCGGGATCAGCCGGCCGTTGAGGTGGCAAATCCGATATTCCTGCGGCTCGCGCACGTCGAGAAGGAAAAGATCGTCGCCGCGGTCGAGCCGTGCTTTCAACTCGCGCGGGGTTATCTCGGGAACCTTTGCTGCCATGCTGGAAGTCTCCTCTCCGCGAAGGCCACAGAATTCGGTGTAATCGATCAGCGTGGTGACGGTGCGATGCTCGCCGCAGACCGGGCAGGCGGGGTTCTTCCGCAGCTTCATCTCGCGAAACGTCATGGTCAGCACATCGAGCAGCAGCAGGCGGCCCGCCAGCGAATCGCCCGTGCCGAGAATCAGCTTGAGCGTTTCCGCCGCCTGCATGGCGCCCACGATGCCCGGCAGCACGCCCAGCACTCCGCCCTCGGCGCAGGAGGGCACCAGCCCCGGCGGGGGCGGCTCGGGATAGACGCAGCGGTAGCACGGCCCGCCCGGAGTACCGAACACGGAAACCTGGCCCTCGAAGCGGAAAATCGACCCGTAGACATTGGGCTTGCCCAGCAGCACGCAGGCGTCGTTTACCAGATAGCGCGCCGGAAAATTATCCGTGCCGTCCACGACGATGTCGTATTCCTTCAGGAGGTCGAGGGCATTCTCGCTGGTCAGTCGCGTCTGCCACGCGTCGATGCGGATATGGGGGTTCAGGCCGCGCAGGCGTGCGGCGGCCGCTTCTGTCTTCGGCCGGCCGATATCGTTCGTGCTGAAGAGCACTTGCCGCTGGAGGTTGCTCGCGTCCACGGCATCGAAATCCACGATGCCGATGCGGCCCACGCCGGCCGCCGCCAGGTAGAGGCTCAGCGGCGCGCCCAG
>JAIQGD010000026.1 GCA_020072765.1 Terriglobia bacterium | reverse complement strand
AACCTTAAACCCTTTATTGATGAAGAGTTAGCCTTGGCGCTTTCTAAGCCAATTCTTTACCGAGTCTCAGGCACTGGAATGGTTGCCAACGGAATTGATGCTAGGAACCTCTCGAAGGTTTGCAACGTGTGGCTAAAGGCTAGGGATGCTGGCAATGTGCTGACTAAGCCGCAAGAAAGAATCGCCATCGCTGCCGACATACTTCTAAGGGGTTTTGCAGAAACTGGCATCGATGCATTGGTTGATGAGGCAACCGGGTATCAGTACGAAAGAGCGAGAGACGCACTCGCTAAAATACTCGAAGCTTTCATCGCAAAGGAGCTTCGAGCTTGGGTTCGCACTTTTCCCTCCGAGTTCTATCAGGAACTATTTCGCTTGCGTAACATTCCATACAAGGAAGATGTGAAGCGCCCGCAGTACATCGGCCATCTGACAAATGATCTGGTCTATGCCCGTTTAGCCCCCGGCGTCTTAGATGAATTGCGGAGACAAACGCCCAGAGACGAGAAGGGCAGATTGAGAACACATCTCCATCGTAGATTGACTGAAGACTTGGGGCATCCCAAGCTCTTACAGCATCTATCTGCTGTCACTGCGCTGATGAAAGTTTCTGATACTTGGCGTCAGTTCAAATCTATGGTTGATAGAGCACTTCCGCGATACAAGCGATTACCCTTATTTGATGGCCTAGAGCCCGAGGAAACGAAAGCGTGAATACATGGCGCCCTTACTTCTCTAGGCCGCCACGAACTCTCAAAATCAAATGACACCCTACCAACCGATGCGGAGGATTGACAGCGGGTGCATAATCGTTGGCAGAAGAAAGAATCCGGCGGGGGATTAGAGGCTTGCCACAGCGATATACGCGGGGAGAAGTGGGGCGCATTCTGGGCGTGGAGCCGCGCCAGTTGCGCTATTGGGAACGGCTGCGGCTGGTGCGTCCGCAGGCGCGGTGGGGCGAGCGGTTCTACAGCTTTGGGGATCTGGTGGCGCTGCGCACGGTCAAGGACCTGACGGACAAACGGATCCCGGCGCAGCGGCTGCGGCGCGCGATGAATTTGGTGGAGCAGCAGTTTGGCGCGTCGCGCCTGCCGCTGCAGGAGTTGCGGTTCTTCGAACAGGGGCGCGACGTGCTGGTGATCCCGCCGGGGGCGGCGCGGCCGTTCAGCCCCCTGAAGCAGCAATGGTGTCTTCCGTTCGACAGCGGCGCGCTTCCGGCCAAGCTGCAAAGCCCGAGGAGCTGTTTCAACGGGCTTTGGATTACGAGGAGCGGCAGGGGCTCCTGCCGCAGGCGGCCGAGCTCTACCGGCGGGTATTGGATCTGGCGCCGGAGTGGATTGATGCGCGCATCAACTTGGGCGTGGCGCTGTACCAGATGAAGCGGGTCGAGGAAGCGCACGCCGAATTTCTGGCCGCGGTGGAGCTGGATCCTTCGCACGGGATTGCGCGGTACAACCTGGGCTGCGTGCTGGAAGAGCAGGGCAAGATCGAAGAGGCCATCGGGCATCTGCGGCGCGCGGCGCGCGCCATGCCGGGCCACGCCGACGTGTTTTTCAATCTGGCGCTGGCCTACGAGAAGCGCGGGGAACGCCGGCAGGCCCGCGAGCAATGGATGCTCTACCTGCGCAGCGCCCCGAATGGCCCGTGGGCCGCGCAGGCGCGGGCGCACCTGAAGCAGTGTTCCGCGCGCCGGAAGCGAGCCGTCCCCATCCCGTTCCCTCGCAAGAGCTAGACTGCGTTTTGGCCCGCGTGGAGTTCTGCTAAAACTCATCTCACAAATGGTGTGGCAGATTTCTCAACCTGACTTCAGGGGCTAAAGCCCCGCGAAAACGAATGCGTTAACGCCGGGGCTGAAGCCCCGGCCTCCTAAAAACCATTTGTGAGATAGGTTGTAGTGTCCTGAGTCGCAAATTCCCAACACAAGTGTTAAGGGAAATCTTCATTTCGCACGCGACGAGGAGACTGATGGTTGTTGGCTATGTGGAGGAAGGGAAAGCAGATCCCTCACACCGGCCGCAAACGGCGCGGCCGGGTTCGGGATGACAGATCAGGTGAGTTTCGCGGTGAACTTCTGACTCAGGACACTAGGAAGCCCTGGATGCTTTGATCCACTCGGCGGTTTTCTTGAGGCCGCCGAAGACAAAGAAGTGCAGGCCCTGGACATGGAGATTGTCCTCGGAAGCGATGGCGGCGGCCAGCTCGCGGATGAGATGCTCGGGATTTCGCTCGGTCAAGAGACGGCTGAAGGAAGGCCCGTGGGTGAGAGCGCGGAGCGAGTTTCCGACGCCGCAGCGAATGGCGTAGCGCGTAAGCGTTGTGACGCTGGCCGGGCCCGCCAGGCCGACGCGGACGGGAATGTCGATGCCCTGGTCGCGCAGGCTGCGGAGCCAGGCGGTGACCGGCTCGATTTCAAAGCAGAATTGCGTGGCGATGTGCAGATCCAGGCCGGTGCGACGCCCAAAGGCGACCTTGGCGGCCAGGGCTTCGGCGAGGACGGGTCCGGGGATGTTGGGATTGCCCTCGGGGAAGCCGCTGATGCCGATGTGGGTGATGCCGTTGCGCTGCAGGGCTTCGCTTTCCATCACTTTCAGGCTGGAGTCGTAGGGGCCGGCGGGCTGGTCGCGATCGCCGGCGATAATCAGGACGCGATCGACGCCTGCTTCGCCGTGGAGCCGTGCGGCGAACTCGGAAAGCTGCTTCTCGCTTTCCACGTGACGCGCGCCGATGTGGGGAACGGGAACGAGCCCGCGACGCCGGAGGGTGGCGGCGGCGGGCACGGCGTTGAACGGATCATCGCCCGGGATCCAGGTCATGTATACATGGGTGCCTGGATCGAGATGGTCCGCCGCGGCTTCGACGGTCTTGGATTCGCGGGCGGAGATCTCCATGGAATAGCCGCGCAACATATCGGCCAGCGTAGGGGTCGGTCGGGAAGAATCGGTCACAGGGCACCTTGAAATGGAATTTGGAATAAAAAAGCGGCTTCTAGGATATCGAATGTTGCTTGCGGGTAACAGCGAAAGTTTAGCCGGGGGCTGAAAAATAGGCCTCAGGGAGATTCAGGGGCCTCCCGACTCAAATCATGGGAGACGGGAAAGGGCGCGCTGAAGCTGCGACCCACGGGGCTTGCAAGGCTTTTGTGTATACATTAGGGGGTGGTTGAGCGGCCCGGCGCGGGCCGCCCGGAGGCGGCCCTGGCCAGGAGTGCTGCGGAGCGATTAGTGCCCGAAGTAGTAGTTGAAGCCGACGCGGACGATATTGCCCTTGAGGTCGGCGGTGTGGGTGAAGACGTTCATGGGCCACGGGCCGTCCCCGACCCAGACGAGATTGGTGCTGGTGGTCATGACGCTGCCGAAATTGGCATAGAGGTATTCGGCCTTCAGCGAGGCGTGGCCTCCCACCTTGACTTCAGCACCGCCGCCGGCAACCCATCCGGTGAGATCTTTCTTCACGCCACCGTTTTCGGTCGCAGGACCCCAGGTGTCGGAGAACTGGGCCTGGTAGTTGATGTTGGTCGTGGCCAGGCCGCCGGTGCCGTAGACCAGCACGCGGCCGTGAGTCACGCCGACGCGGGCGCGCGCGGTCATGAGCCAATCGGTCTTGACCGACTGCTGGACCGCGAAGGTGGTCGGGGCGCAGCAGGGGTACACACCCGAGCCATAGGACAAACCAGCCAGATTCATGGCGCCGAAGTCAAACTCGCCGCCCATGACGATTTGGCTGAACTGGAAGTTGTAGCCGACCTGGCCGCCTCCGGTGAAGCCGCCCGGATCGGGATGTTGCACGCCCACGGCGTTGATGGCCGGCGGGCTGGTGATGGCGAAGTACCCGATTGGACTAAAGATCGTGCTGGTATGCGCGTTGGAATTGCCGAAGGTGCCGCCGACGTTACCGCCGACGTAAAAACCCTTGAAATCCTGGGCCTGCGCGGAACTCACGGCGACCAGGGCCAAACACAACAGACAGCTCACCGCTAACACTTTCTTCACGATTGCCTCCTAGGCAGGATGTGCCACTGCATACGAGGATGGCATGGGGCGCGTCCGGTCCTCAAGGCGAGACGTGCCGGCGATTTTCGAAACGGTTACTAAGAAGCGAACTTATGCAGAATGTGGAGGTTGCGAGATGTGTCCGGGAGGCGCTGCCAGCCGAGGCTTGGCGGGGGCGGTGTGAGCGAGCGAAACACGATCAGGGCGCAGGCGTTGGGGAGCGCCGAGCCAGCGCGGGGGAAAGTTGCAGGTGCAGGGCATCGCCCGGGTGTCCTCGGTGGCCACGACGCAAACAGCGGCGGCGCGGGAGGGAATAGTGCTAAACTAGACGGCATCAGCCTGCGGTGAGCGTAGCTCAGCTGGTAGAGCATCGGTCTGTGGCACCGAGGGTCGTGGGTTCAAATCCCATCGCTCACCCCAGTTTCTTCCATCCGTTTCTTCTGCAAATCGCTGGCGCATCGAACCAAGCAGGAGGGCGCAGCAAGCAGCGCCCCTACAGTGGCTTGCGAGCTGCGAACTGTTGGCCGTTATTTACGGTACGCAATCCTAGACCAACGCGCCGGCCTCGGGGGCTACGCGATTGGGATCCAGCGCTTTCTGAATCTTGTTCCACCACAGATGGTAATTGGACAGGCCTCGACCGACTTCCTCATTTTGGCCGGACAATAGGGCGAAGTAGCGTTCGCGAAAAGCCCTGGCACTTTGGTCGTTGTGCCACGCCTCGACCGCCTCTTTTGCGGTGGGGTTCTGCGGATCGAATTTGCAGAAGATTTCGGTTTTGCCGAGATGGCCCTGTTCGACGCCCCAGCCAAAGAAGGCGCCGCCATCGTCGACGATGAGGCCCTTGGCGATCAACGGTTCTTTGGCCTTGCCGGCGCCGATGGCCCAGCGGATGGTCAAGTCCCGCTGGCCCATCACGGGAATGGAACTGAAGGCGCCTCCCGGACGGAACGTCTCTCGAATCGAGGCGGAAATACGGATGCACTGGCACAACAGGATGCCTTCGGTGCGGGGATCCTCGAGGGGCGCCAAGGATTTGCCGCCCGCCGCGCTGACGATGTGGTGTAGGACTCGTTTTTTGTATTCGAAGTCCGCCGCAGAATTGCCGGCCAGGATGATGAAGAAGCCGGGCCCCTGCACCTCCTGGCTAAGCCGCTTGAAGGTTCGTTCCTCTTCTTCATTGCTGGTGGTGATGTTCGCGGCGACCATGGCCACGTTGAAGCCCATGAGTTCGAAGGCGATTTCGCTTTCTCCGATCTTGATCTCGGCCTCAAACATCTTCTCGACGGACGGGAAGCTGAAATAGCGCGCCAGGAAGTTGGGCGGGATCTCGCTGAGGGAATAATTGGGCGAGACTCCTTCGATGGGGAATTTTTCCGGGCCCGGCCAGTGGTATAGCTTCAGGGCGGCCTTGGTGAAGACGCCCGGCGTGACGCCCGGCGGCACGGCACTGGTCAGGATGCTGCGCAGGGAAGGCCCCGGACCGTCGCCGCAGAACCACTCATCGGAAGAGCCCAACGAGCCCGAGCGGATGATGTCCCCGGCGGGCGTGACCCACTCGATGGCCAAATGATTGCGGTCATCGCCACTGGTGGTTTGATCCAAATGGCCGTGACCGCGGAGCATGGCCGAGCAATTGGAGCCGGCGCCCTTGAGGTTCAGATGCAGGCCCCTCTTCATGGTCTCGGCTTGCAGCTGCGCGGAGATCACGTAGGGCTCGACGACCGCGTACATATTCTTCTCGTTGATTTCGATGATGCGGTTCATCCGGCGCAGGTCGAGATAGAGAAAGCCCTTGGCGAACTTCCCGGTCCAGCCGGTACACACCGGCCGGAAGGGCAACTTGTGTTTGTTGCACAGCCGGACGATGGACTGCACTTCGGCGGTGTTCTTGGGAAGAATGACGGCCGCGAACTCGGTGGCGTGATAGGAAGGCATGATGACCGGGTCGTCACAGATGTACTCCGTGCCGACGACATCTTCAAAAGCCGCGTAGACGTCTTTGCTCAAGGCCATGATGGGTCCCCCTTCTTACGAGATGGCTTGTTCCACGAGTTCCACGAGGTCGTACACTTTCAGGTTGCTGCCAGTGGCACGGATGGCTTCGCTGAAGCTCTTCTCACACCAAGGGCAGGCGGTCACGATGGCCTCGGCGCCGGTGGACTCGGCTTCCTCGATACGTTCGCGGGCCGTCCATTGGGCAAAGGCGGGATTGGAGTCGCTTACGCCACCGCCCGCCCCGCAGCACCAGGCGTATTCCTTAATGCGGGTCATTTCCGTGAGTTTGACGCCGGGAAGGCTGTGGAGAACGTCGCGGGGTGGCTGATAGACGCCCTGAGTGCCTCGCCGGTAGACCTTGGGCGGGTCGAAGACGAACCTGTCGCCGGGAATCTTTTTCCCGTTCCAGTGGATCCACGGCTCGCCGAGCCTGCCGAGACCGCAGGGGTCATGATAGGTGACGGAGAGGCCGACTTTGTTTCGCGGCTTCAGCTTGCCGTCTTGTATCAGTTTGGCGATGTATTCGGAGATGTGCAGCACTTCGAGGCTGCCCTTCAGGTTGAATTTGTCGTAGAGAACCTTGAAGGCGTGGTATCCGTCGGCGGAGGCCGTGACCACGGTCTTGACGCCGGCTTGCTGGATCAGGGCCATGTTCTTGTTGGCCTGGCGCAGAAAGTCTTCCTTGTAACCCATCTGGTAGGCACGGCCGCCGCAGCAGGACTCGGCGTCGCCGGCAATGCCGAAATTGACGCCCGCCTTTTGCAGGATTTTGGCGGTGGCTTTGGCGAGCTTCTGGAGATTCTTGTCATAGCTGGTGAGGCAGCCGACGTGAAACAGGACGTCCACTTTTTCCTTGGTGGCGTCCTTCAGGTTGAGGCCGGAAGCCCAGTCGCCCCGTTTGCCGGAGGGGGGCACCATGGAGTCATGCTTGCGGAGGCCGGCAATGACCTTATCCAAGGCGGGGTGGGTTTTGCCGTCCTCGACACACTTGATCCGGAATTCCTGGATGGGCTCCATGACTTCCATGTCCATGGCGTAATTGCAGGAGACGCCGCAGGCGCCGCACATCTGGCAGTTGTAGACGATGTCGAGGAGCCGGTCGGTGTAGTTCATGCCCTGTTTCAGCATGGCCGCGCCGATATTCATGCGGCCGCCGGCGGAGTAACTGTGAAAGTTGTATCTGGAGATGCTGGGACACACATTGGCATAGGCATGTCCAGTCACCCGCTGCATGGGAATAAACTTGCAGGTCGAACAACGGCAGCACATCTCCATATCGCCTTTGTATTGTTCCAATCCCATGTTGGCTCTCTCCTGTGATCCTGCCGCGATGAATGGTTGTTGCGCGTGTCCCCTAAAAACAGAGTTTCCCCGGATTCATGATGTGGTTGGGATCAAAAACGTTCTTCAGTTTGTCCAAGACCGAGACGCTGGCCGCGTCTCGATTCAAAATCATCCTTGCCGTTTCGCCGTAAGGCCTGGAGAAGAAGGCGCCCTTGGCCATGAGGTGTTGGACGGCCGTGGCGGATACGTCCTGGACGCGCTGGAGTTCCCGGCGATTTTGCGGATCGTAAAACAGATTAAATTCGCAGTGATAGCTGGTGCCCTGCACGACCGGCTGGATGTAGACGCCGAGTTGGGAAGCGGGGTAACCCGATTTGTCCGCGAGATCACCCATGGCCTCCATTTGACTTTGGATTTTGTCCGAGGTGGTCAGATAGAAAATGTCCTGGCAAGCGCCCTTGGGGCGAAGCTTCCAATAGGGTTCCCCGGAAGGTTGCTGGACTGTCTTCAGGATTTCATTGGCGGAAATTCCGCCGGCGGTTTTTACCGCTTCCACGCCCAGGCGCTGGGTGATTTCCGTAATGTCTTTAATGCGAGAACGAACCCGTTCGTCCGGAAAAAATTCGTAACCCGCGACGGTATAGAAGAGGGTCCATGCGGGTAAGGTGTCCTTGAGGGGCTGATAGTCCTGCGGCCCGTGTTTGGCAAAGATCGTCGCCAGGTTGGTGTGGTTGAGGATAAAGCATTCGTTGACCAGGCGCAGCCGGATCAGCCAGTGCGCGAGTTCGAGCAGGGGATCGAGGGTGGAGGAGCCGACAACAAAAGGCTCTTCCAGAGCGGGCAACAATTCACACCTCATGGAAATCCAGGTGACGATGCCCATGGTGCCCTGCGCCCCCTGGATGAGCCGGTGCCAGGAAGCGGTGCCGGGTCCATAGGGCGCTTTTTGCACGCCCCCAATGGCCCACTGCTCCTCGATCGTGCCTGGCCCGGCCGCCTGGCCGGTTCGAAACTCGTCGCCCGTGCCAAAGAAAATCTCCGCGCACGCCAACGGGTCGGAAATATCCCATTGATACTGCGGCAGGATGACGGGCTCTCTCTCGAGGATGCTGGCGACCACGGATTTGGATTGGCGCGGCAGGAACGGCATGTTGAGCCGGAGCCCTTGTTTTTTGACTTCGGGGATGAGTTCGCCGAAGGTGACGCCGGGTTCGCACATGGCCACGCGGCGGTTGCGGTCGACGACCAGAATCTTCTTCATGCCGCTCAGGTCGACAATGACCGCGCCTCCGACGCTGGGAACGGTGTCGCCCCGGAAGTGCGGAGGACCGGAGCTGACGGGGACCAGGGGCGTCTTGGTCTGATTGGCGAGCTGGACGATCTTGCGCACGTCGTCGGCGTTTTTGGGGCGGGCGACGCCGGCGGGCCGCACGGGATTGACGAAGCTGATGTCCTGGGCATAGGGATCCACATCGGCACGTTCACGGCTGGCGCCGAATGCCAGCAATGACTGGAATGCTGCTGCGTCACTCATGCGTGATCTCCCTGATTCGCCGCATCGTGCTGCCGCCTGCAATCCGGACGGATATGCCGCGCGGGGACCGCCCGAATCGAGAGGCCGTGAGGCATCGAGGGGCCGCGGCGGGCTGGAGCAGGGCGCGACACAAAGGTTTTGCGGGAACCGGCGGGAGTATTGGACACGGAGGGCGAGTCGTCCAATATTTTCTTGCTTTCAGGGCTGATAGCGAACAGGCATCAGAGACGGCGCGCGGCCGGGCGGGGCGAAGCGGATGCGAGGCGAAAGACTCGGCGAGCCGTCGCCAGAAAATTGAGCACGGCGGCCGATGTCTCGCGTCTCCTCCACGCCAGGTAGACCGTGATGGTGGATGGGTCGTCGAGGGGGACCACGGCGATCCCGCTGCCGAAACTGGGGAACTTCAGGGGCGTGCCGGCCAGCACGTAAATTCCCTTTCCGGAAGCAACGAGCGCGGCGCCGGCCTCGTGAGGGACCGCCGTCGTGCGCTTCGTCTTCGGCGTGAGCCCGGCCGCCCGGCACATTTGCAGCACCTTGTCGTTGACGGCGGGGGTTTGGTTGGGGAGCAGGAGGATTTGACCGGCCAGTTCTTTCAAGCGGAGCCTGCGGCGCTTGGCCAGAGGATTTTTCCGGGGCAGAACTACCCAGAAGCGTTCCTCCAACAGGGGTTGGCAATCCAGACCGGTGTGATCGACGGGAGGCCAAAAAATACCGACATCGATCTCGGCTTTTCTCAGGGCGCGGCTTTGCGTGGAGGGGAAGACGATGTCGTGGTACTGCACATCGACTTTGGGGAATTGCCGGGCGAAGGCGGTGACGAGACCGCGGATGCTTTGGGCCAGGGGGATGCCTACTCCGACCTTCAAGCTGCCGCGCTCTCCGTGGTCCGCGCGCTTGACCGATTGGGCGAGTTGGGCAGCCTCGGCCACCAAGGCTTTGGCTTTGTGCAGGACCAGGCGGCCGGCATCGGTGAGGTGAACCTGCTTGCGGTCGCGCATGAGCAGGGCGACGCCGAGTTCCTCCTCCAACTGACGGATCTGCCGGCTGACGGAGGGCTGCGTGATGTGGAGCCGCTCAGCGGCTTTGCGGAAATTCAAAGCCTCGGCCACGGCAATGAAATAGTGCAGCTGGCGAAGCTCCATGGAGCAACCTTCCTGATACGTTCCGGGTATCAGCAATAGAAACAGAATAGTCCTGGGTAGTCAAATCGGATGTGCCGGGCGGCGTTGCGCCGTCTACTTGCGGGGCATGGTGGCCCAAATTTTGTCCAGCTCGTAATAGTGCTCGGGATACTGCGGCGTATAGCGGAGGTAGGTGGGAATGGGATAAACGAGGCCGCCCTTTTGCGTGCCTTCGAGTCCCTGCACGAGTTCGTCCATTTTGGAGCCGGGCAAGGAGAAGGCCATTTCGTGATCCTGGGTCTGTCCGAGGATGCGGTCGCCGTAGCAGGGGAGAATGACCTGATAGTCTCCGGTCAGCATGGTGGCGATGACTTCGTCGGAGCAATCCAGGCGGCCGGTGATGGAGGTGGTGAGCTTGCCTCCGCGCTTCCAGAGCGCGGCGGTGACCAGGCGGAGCACCTGCGCGGAATTTCCGTAGATCACGACGGCGTCGGGAGAAGAGGAGGCGTGGGCGGCCGGGGCGACCAGCAGCTTGTTGAATTTTCCTTCGGGGAGTTTGGACGTGGCGGCTTCGCTGCGCGCGCCCGCTTCCAGGGTTTCGGCGTACATGCCGCAGGCGAGGTGTCCGGCGGTGTAGTGATCGGTCACCGGCGCAAAACCGAAGGCCGTCTTGGTGAGGGGGCAACTCACGTCTTCTTCGGTCACGGCGATCGTCCATCCGTAGCGGCGGGCCATGGCAATGGCCTGGCAAATGGCGATTTGAATTCCCATGTCGCGGCGCGGGCGGCGGGCGCGTTCCGGGGCCGGCTCATCGGGTTTCAACAGCTTGGCGGCCACGGGAAACGTGTCCGGACGAACGAAGGTCTCGACTGCCTTGGCGAAGTCTTTGGTGTCCATGAAGGAACTCCTTTCGCGCGAGAGGCGCGTGAGAAGCTGGCGCCGCTTCCGGCCGAGCGGACCCCGGCGGTAGCCGCCTCCGCGATGCCGATACTATACCGAAACGATCGGGGAAGCAGCTTCGGCGGGCTGGAGCGGGGCGCTGAAGCCGTGCGCTGACGCAACGCGCGGGGCATTGACGACATTCCAGCGAGCGCTGGATATAGGCCTTGACATTCCAGCGACCGCTGGATAGATTGGCGGGCAGTTGCGGCATCCTCCGTTGCAGTGTGCGTGGGCTCGATGCCAGAAGAGATCATTGCCTCTCAAGAAACCCGGGCGGGCTGGGACCGCATTGCGGCTACTCCCGAGTTCCGGGGCTTGATGACGACCAAGAAGGTCTTCATCATTCCCGTATTCCTGTTTTTCCTCGTCTACTACTTCGCGCTGCCGCTGCTGGTAGGGCTGGCTCCCCACTGGATGTCCACCAAGATCATGGGAGGAGCCAACCGGGCATACGTGTTTGCGCTTTCGCAGTTTGTGGTGGCGTGGGTGATCGCCTGGCGATACTTGAAGGCGGCGGGGAAATTCGACCGACGGGTGCAGGAAATCGTGGCCCAGGCGGACGAAAGCCGGGGAGGCAAGTAATCCGTGTCCATGTCGCTGCTGGTGTTTCTGGCATTCATCGGCATCACGCTGGGGATTACGTATTGGGCGTCGAAGCGGTCGCGCGGGGCCACGGCCTATTTCGCGGCCAGCCGGCAGCTGACGGGCGCGCAGAACGGCATCGCGGTGGCGGGCGATTACATGAGCGCGGCGGCGTTTTTGGGGCTGGTGGGCATCATCGCGTTCCAGGGATACGATGGATTTTTGTTTCCGGTGGGCGGGTTCGTCGCCTACGTGTTCGCGCGCGCGAACGACACCGGCGAAGCGGTACCGACCATGAAGGGCACGCTCGACATGATCTTCGTGCGGCGGCCGCGTCCGGTGAAGGCCATGGCTTCGGTGAGCACGCTGACCATCTGCACGTTCTACATGATCGCGCAGATGGTGGGGGCGGGGGCGCTGGTGGCGCTGCTGTTGAAGGACTCGGGCATCAGCTACCGGACCGCCGTGGTGGGCGTGGGAACTTTGATGATCGTGTACGTGGTGTTCGGAGGGATGCTGGCGACCACCTGGGTGCAGATCGTCAAGGCCATCCTGATGATGGCGGGAGCCACGGTGCTGAGCATCCTGGTGCTGGCGCACTTTCACTTCCGCCCGGGGGAATTCTTCGCCGCGGCCGGGCATGTGGCGTATCACAACAACGGGCAGGCGGTGGTGAAGGATTTTCTCCAGCCGGGACTGCGGTACAAACCTCCGTACGGAACGCTGGATCTGGTGTCGCTGGGGCTGGGACTGGTGTTTGGGACGGCCGGGTTGCCGCACATCCTGGTGCGGTTTTATACCGTGCCGGACGCCAAGACGGCTCGCAAGAGCGTGATGTGGGCGATGGTCTTGATCGGCAGCTTCTTCATCATGACGTCCATTCTGGGCCTGGGAGCGGCGGCCATCGTGGGGCCCGATTACATCGCGACGCACGGCGGCAACAACATGAGCACGCCGCTGCTGGCGCAGCGTCTGGCGGGAGATTTGTTTTTTGCCTTCATCTCGGCGGTGGCGTTCGCCACGATTCTGGCCGTGGTGGCGGGATTGACCATCAGCGCGTCCACCTCGTTTGCGCACGACTTCTGGACCAGCACGGTTCACAAAGGAGTGGAGCGGCATCCCGGCGAAGAAGTGCGGGTGGCGCGCATGGCGGCATTTGGCGTGGGGGCCGCGGCGATCGCGATCGCAATTGGGGTGGGGCCGGCGGCCAACGTGGGATTTCTGACGACGCTGGCGCAGGCGGTGGCGGCTTCGGCCAATTTTCCGGTGATCGTGCTGGCGATGTTCTGGCGGCGGTTCAATACGTGGGGCGCCGTCACGGGTCTGGCGGTGGGGCTGGTGAGTTCGCTCGGACTGATTCTGGTGAGCCCAAGTTTCATGGGCGTGGACGCGTCCAGTGTGAGCGGCGCGGCGCGCCACGTGATCCAGGCGCGGGCGTGGTTTCCCCTGGAAAATCCCGGCATCGTGAGCATTCCGCTGGGATTTCTCGGGGCGTTGGTGGGCACGCTGTTGAGCGATGAGCCCGCGGCGGGGAGCAAGTTCAACGAGTTGCTGGTGAGATCGCAGACGGGACTGGGAGCGGAAAAGGCGGCCAGTTACTGAACGCATCGGGCAGGGCCGTGAAAGAGACGGAGGCATTGCGATGTTAACTGCGGAGCAGGCCAAGGCCAAAGAGCCGGGAAACGGCAAACAGGACCGGTGGATCCCTTCGTCGTGCAGCCTGTGTTACGGGATGTGCTCGATCCTGGGTCACAACGTGGACGGCACGCTGACCAAGATCGAGGGCAACCCGGACAGCGCGTGCGGGGAGGGCCGGCTGTGCGCCAAGGGCGTCGCGGGGATCATGACGCTGTACGATCCCAACCGCGTCAATGTGCCGATGAAGCGCACCAATCCCGCCAAGGGCATCGGCATCGATCCGCAATGGGTGGAGATCTCCTGGGACGAGGCGCTGGAGATCGCGGTGAAGAAGTTGAAGGAAGTGCACGACCACGATCCCGCGGAACTCTTCCTGCAAGGCACGACGACCTGCGCGTCCGAGATGCACGCCGGTCTGTTTACCTTCGGCATGGCGTTCGGCACGGATGCCGTGTGGGTGGGCGGCGGGGGAATTCACTGCGGAAGCGGCGCCCATCAGGTCGGCGGGCTGATGCACGCGTCGTGGTCGCTGGTGCCGGATTTCAAGATGTGCAACTACGCGATCTATTTTGGCGCCAGCAAGGGGCATTCGGCCGGGCACGTGGCGAATCAAAACGCGCAACTGGCCGCCGACGCGCGGGCGCGGGGCATGCAGATGGTGGTGGTGGACCCGATGTGCAACTTCGCCTCGGGCAAGGGGAATGAGTGGGTGCCCATCCGCGTGGGAACCGATGCGGCGCTGGCGCTGGGGATGGCCAACGTGCTGGTCAACGAGCTGGGAATGTACGACCGCCCGTACCTGAAGCAGTGCACGAATGCGGCGTATCTGGTGAAGGAAGACGGACATTATTTGCGCGACGCGGCCAGCGGCAAACCTCTGGTATGCGACGAGGCGGGTGGCGGAGTCAGGGTCTTCGACGCCGGACTGGTCGAAGGCGTGGCCATCCTGGGGACGTTCACGGTGCAGGGCGTCACGGTGCAGCCGGCCTTTCAGATTTTGAAGGAGCATCTGAAAAAGTACACGCCGGAGTATTGCTCGGAGATCACCACAATTCCCGCGGCGAATATCCGCAGATTGGCGCGGGAGTTTGGCGAAGCGGCCCGCATCGGCAGCACGATTGTGATCGACGGCCAGGAATTCCCCTACCGGCCGGCGGCGGCGATTTTTTTTCGCGGCTCGCAGGGGCACAAGAACTCGACGTGGAACTGCGTGTCGATCGACCTGCTGAATCATCTGGTGGGCTCGGCGGACAACGTCGGCGGGGCGCTGGGCTTCAACCCGGTGTGCTACGGGCATCCCGAGACCGGGCGGCCTTACTACGCGCCGGAGCCGACGCCGGACGGATTGATGATCACCGGGACGTGGATGCATCCGCACAAGCCCTTCCCGGCGAACGATGCGGCGGCCCCGGTCAGCATCGGCATGCGCGAGTTTTTCCCGTGGGCGATGACCTCGCCGTTTTACGGGGCCGCGGATCGCGAGGAGTGGTGGAACAGGTTCCACATCCAGCGCCGCCCCAAGGTGATGATCAACTTCGGGGCCAACGCCATCATGAGCGTGGGGAACAAGGACGTGGTGGCCGACGCGTTCAAGGACGTGTTCATCATCTCGTTCGACATTTTCAAGAACGAGATGACCGACTTCGCCGACCTGGTGCTGCCGGACACGAGCTACCTCGAGCGGCTGTTTCCGTCGCCCAACTATCCGTTCATTTTCAATCATCCGGGCAGCATGGGGAACTGGAGCTGGCCGATCCGCCAGCCGGTGGTCGAAGCCGGCGGGCAGCGGCGCGATTTCCTCCGGGTGATGTATGAGATCGGCAGCCGCCTGGGGCTGCTCGCGAAGGTGAACGAGGCTTACAACACGCATTTCGAACTGAAGGAGCCGTACACGCTGAAGCCCGGCGTCAAATACGAGTTCGAGGAAATCGTCGACAAGGTGCTGAAGAACTTTTTCGGAGAAGCGCACGGGCTGGCGTGGTTCAAGGTGAACGGCGTGATGAGCTGGCCGAAGAAGGCGGAGGAGGTCTACTGGCGCAGCCGCGTGCCGGTGCGGGTGCCGGTCTACTTCGAGATTTTCCAGACGACCGGCGAGCAGGTGCGCAAGCTGGCCCAGGAGTTCGGCATCGAGAATGAGCTGAACTACCAATCGTACCAGGCGCTGCCGGACTGGAATCCCTGCGCGACCCACGAATGCAGGGACCCGCAGTACGACCTCATCAGTTTCTATTACCGGGACACCATCCACACGAATTCGTTGACCATGGAGAACCCGTGGCTGGACGAAGCCGCGCAGATGAACGACTACTCGTACAACATTGCCGTGAACGCCGCCACGGCGCGGAAGAAGGGGTTGAAGGATGGCGACATGATCTGGGTGGAGTCGAGCTACAAGCGCAAGGTCAAGGGCAAGCTGAAGACCACCGAAGGCATTCATCCGGAAGGCGTGGGCGTGGCGGCCCTGGCCGGGCACTGGTCCAAGGACCTGCCGATCGCCCTGGGCAAGGGCGTGTTCTATAACGAGCTGATTGAGGTCGATTACGAGCACATGGATCCCGGCAATCTGAATATGGATCTGTGCGCCAAGGTGAGGATCTACAAGGCGTGAAGTTGCCACGCTTGCAAGGGCCTGCGGAAGCGATGTGGTACGCGGTGCGGCCCACGGCGATGGGATGAGCGGGGGCGCCGCGGACGAGTGAGGGAAGACGATGCCCAGATGGGGAATGGTCATTGACCTGTTGAAATGCATCGGCTGCTACGGCTGCCAGATGAGCTGCAAGGCGGAGAATGCGACGCCCCCCGGCGTGACGCTGGCTCGGGTGGAGGTCACCGAGATCGGCAGCTATCCGAACGTGACGCGCGTGAATCTGCCGCTGCTGTGCATGCAATGCAACGAGCCGCCGTGCGAGCGAGTGTGCCCGACGAAAGCCACGCAGATCCGCGAGGACGGCATCGTGTTCGTGGAAGAGGAAAAGTGCATCGGTTGCAAATACTGCATGATCGCGTGCCCGTACGGCGCGCGCTACTTCGTCGAGGACACGCATGCCTATTTCGGCGAGCAGGGGCTGACACCGTATGAAAAAGCCGGCTACGCGGAGCACGGCAAGGGTGTAGTGCAGAAGTGCGACTATTGCCGGCATCGCATTGACGCGGGCCTGGCCCAGGGACTCACGCCGGGCGTGGACCGGGAGGCGACTCCCGCGTGCGTCACGAACTGCATGGCCAAGGCCCGCTATTTCGGAGATCTGGAGGATCCGAATAGCGAGGTTTCGCAGTTGGTGGCCCGCGCGCAGGCCTTCCAGCTCAGCCCCGAGTTCGGCACGGACCCCAACACGCATTATCTGCCAGCGGGCCGGTTGGTGGTGGCCGCCGAACCGGCCAACGTCGTTCACAAGAAGGGGTAGGAACATGGAAACAGTTCCGCAAGCGGTCTGGCGATGGAAGATCGCCGCCTATCTTTTTCTCGCCGGCACGGGCGCCGGGGCGGTGATCGTCGGCGTGGTGGGTGATTTTCTGGGCTATGAGCTGGCGGCGAAAATCGCGATGGGATTTGGCGT
The DNA here is from genome assembly GCA_020072765.1 of Terriglobia bacterium. Classification (GTDB taxonomy): domain Bacteria; phylum Acidobacteriota; class Terriglobia; order Acidiferrales; family UBA7541; genus Palsa-295. The sequence goes on along the minus strand of JAIQGD010000026.1, from coordinate 25,501 downwards.
TCCCGCCGTGGCGCTTTCCACGGTGTTTCTGATCATGGACCTGGGGCGTCCGGCGAAGTTTCTTACGGCCATGCGGCACCCCGGCACATCGTGGATTTCCCGCGGCGTATTTATCATCTCGGCGCTGCTGGTGTCGGGGGGGCTCATGGTGGCGCTGTGGGTGTGGCCGTTTGGCGGCGTGCTGGAGGCGCACGCGGACCTGCGCGTCACGCTGGAGATTCTCTGTTTGATCTTTGCGGTGGTCACGTGCACGTATACGGGGATTTTGATCGGCATCGTCATCAGCCGGCCGTTTTGGAATAATCCGCTGCTTCCCATCCTGTTCCTCATCTCGGCGATTTCGACGGGCATCGGCGGGGTGTTCTTCATCACGCCGCTGGTGTTTTCGGTGCTGGGGATATCTAGCCCGAAGACAGGGGAGTTTGTGACGCGTCTGGAGTCGGTGGATCTGGTGCTGCTCGTCGTCGAAGCGATGGCCATCTATCTGTATCTGGCGATGGTGTCGGATCGCGCGCCGGAGGCGGCGGGATTGCTGCTGAAGGGCAAGCTGTCGGGATTGTTCTGGGGCGGCTTTTTGGGCGCCGGGCTGGCGATTCCAGTGGTGATCGAGATTACTTCGCTGGTGATGCACGAAAGCGCCTTGCAGTCGTCCGCTCCGCTGGTCGCTGGCGTGTTCTTGCTGGCGGGCGGCTTTTTGATGCGACTCCTGATTCTGGCGGCGGGGATCCGAAGCCCGCTGATCTTGCGCACGCCGATCCGGGTGCGGCCGGGGTTCTGATCGTGAGGGAACGAGGATGCTGGCACCGGATGTCTGCTCCGCGGTCGGTGAAGAGCTAAGCCGCGCCGTCGGCGCGGAGAACATATCGGACGACGCGGCGCAGCTGCAGAGTTGCTCCTTCGATTACAGCGTGGTCACCGGGACCTGCCCGGATTTCATCGCCTACCCCCACAACAAAGCGGAGGTGCGCGAGATTGTGCGCATCGCCAACGAGCACCACGTGGCGCTGGTGCCGGTGAGTTCGGGCCCGCCACGATTCCATGGCGATACGTTGCCGAGCCGGGGCGGGATCGTGGTGGACTTCAGCCGGATGCGGCGAATCCTCAAGCTCGACGCAGTGAGCCGCTGCGCGATGATCGAGCCGGGAGTGACGTACGGCGATCTCGTGCCGGCGCTGGAACGCGAGGGCATGAGGCTGAACGCACCGCTCGCGCCGCGCGCCAACAAGTCGGTGCTGACGAGCTGCCTGGAGCGCGAAGCGACGCTGATTCCGAAATATCAGTACGATTACATGGACCCGCTGCTGACGGTGGAGGTCATCTACGGCAGCGGCGAGGAATTCAGAACCGGCTCGGCATCCGGCCCCGGGTCGCCGGAGACGTTGAAGGCGGACAAGGTCAATCCCTGGGGGCCCGGGGCGATTGATTACTACCGGCTGCTTTCCGCGGCGCAGGGCAGCATGGGGATCGTTACGTGGGCCGTGGTCCGGACGGAAGTTCTGCCGACGGTGAGGAAGCTCTACTTCATCCCGCTGGAAAATCCGCAACAGATGTGCGCGCCTCTGGATGCCTTGTTGAGGAAGCGCGTGGTCGACGAGTGCCTGGCGCTGGACAACACCAACCTGGCCACGCTGCTGGCCGAAGATCCGTCCAGAGATTTTGCAGCGTTGAAGGCCGCTCTGCCCCCCTGGACGGTCCTGGCGTGCGTAGCGGGTTATCAGCGCCGGCCCGCGGAACGCGTGGCGATCCAGGAAAAATACCTGACCGACATCTGCCGGGATCTTGGTTTGCGGGCGCAGACGACATTGCCGGGAGCGGGCGGTTTGGAGGAAGAGGTTCTGCGGCTGGTGTCGGGTCCGTGGAACAAAGAACCGTACTGGAAGCTGCGGCGGAGCGACCGGTGCCACGAAATCTTTTTTCTGGCGCCTCTGAGCAAGGCGGGCTATTTCGTGGAGCTGATGCGGGAGCTGGTGGCGCAATCGCGGTGTCCGGAGCTGGACTACGGCGCTTACGTCCAGCCCCTGGTGCAAGGCCGCGGAGCGCACTGTTCGTTCCTTCTGCCTTGCGACAGCGCGAGCGAGAGTGAGGCGGAGGCCGTGCGCGGTCTGTTCCTGAGCGCGTCGCAAGCACTGGCGAAGAAGGGGGCGTTCTTCAGCCGGCCCTACGGGCCGTGGGCCGACCTTGCTTATCGCGACTACTCCGACGGAGCGGCGATGCTGAAGACGCTGAAACAGATTTTCGATCCCAACGGGATTTTGAACCCCGGGAAGCTGTGCTTCTAGGCGTTTGCGCGAGGGAGGGTGGCCAGTGCTGCCGCTGAAAGATCTCCGACACACCATGGAATCGTGCAATCACTGCGGCCAGTGCAAGTGGGTGCTGGGCCCGAAGACGAAGGGTTACGACTACGCCGAGATTTGCCCGATCCACCAGCGATTCGGTTTCGACGCCTACTCCGGCCAGGGATTGCTGAACATTGCCGAGGAAATTCTCGACGGGGAACTGGAGTACGAAAGCGGCCTGGTTGATCTCATTTACAGCTGCACGACCTGCGGCGCCTGCGACATCAATTGCAAATCGGTGCGGGACATGGAGGTGCTGGAAACGATTCTGGCGCTGCGGGCCAGAGTGGTCGCCGACGGCTGGGGGCCCATGCCCGCGCATCAGGAGGCGGCCGGGGCCGTGGCGGCCCATCACAACATTTACGGGCGCGCGCACGAGCAACGGTTTGACTGGCTGGCACCCGAGGTCAAGCTGACGAAGAACTGCACGACGGCGTATTTCGCCGGCTGCTCGGCCGCGTATCGCTATCCGCAGATCGCGCAGGACACGGCGAAAATCCTGAACGCCGGCGGGTTGGAGTTCACGGTGCTGCACGCCGAGGAGTATTGTTGCGGCGGCCCGTTGTGGCGGACCGGGCAAATCGCGGAGGCCCGCAAAGTGGCCGAGCACAATCTGGCGGTGCTCGAGAAGCAAGGCATCGACCGGGTCATCACCAGTTGCGCGGAATGCTTCGGGGCGTTCCGCGATTTTTATCCGCGGCTGGGTCCGGTGAACTTCCGGGTGATGCACATTACGGAAGTGGTGCAGCAATTGATCGCGGAGCAGCGGCTGACGCTGCACCACCGGGAAGATCGCAAGGTCACCTATCACGACCCGTGTCTTCTCGGGCGTCTCTCGGAGCCCTACGTGCCGTGGAACGGGGAGATTCAGGCGTTCGGACGCCACGAGCCGCCGAAACAGTGGCGCCGCGGAGCCCAGGGCGTGTACGACGCGCCGCGGGAAGTGTTGCAGGCGATTCCCGGGGTGGAGATCGTGGAAATGGTGCGCAACGAGGAGAATTCGTACTGCTGCGGCGGAGGCGGCGGCGTGGCCGAGGCCTTTCCGGATTTCAGCCAATGGACGGCCAGGGAGCGGTGCCGGGAAGCCGGGTCCACGGGCGCCGCCGCGATGGTTTCCTGCTGCCCGTTTTGCCAGTCGGCATTGGAACAGGCGCTGGGCGCGGCGGACGGCGGGATGAAATATTTGGACATCACCCGGCTGATTGCCGAGGCTCTGGGATGACCGCGCGGGGATTCCAGTCATGAGCTTGCCAAAACAGATCTACGCCGAACTCGAGCAAATCGTGGGTGCGGAGTACATCAGCGACCGCGAGTACATTCTGGCGGGACTGCGCCACGCGATGCCGAGCAGCCCCGTGAAGCCACTGAGCCCGGCGGCGGTCTTGCTTCCCGGCACGGCCGAGGAAGTCCAGCAGATCGTCCGGGTGTGCAACCGGCACGGATTGAAGTTCATTCCCACCGTGTCGAGCCTGATTGGATTCGCGTATCCGACGGCGTTGAACACGATCATCCTGCAGCTGAAGCGGATGAACCGCATCGTGGAGATCAACCGGACGGATCGCTACGCGGTAATCGAGCCCGGCGTGCGCCACGGGCAATTGAGGACCGAACTGATGAAGGCCGGTCTGAGCTATCCGGTGGCGGCGGTGGGGCCAGGCGGGTCGGTGCTGGTCAACTTCGCCTGCTCGAGCGGCGACAATCACAATCAGCACGGGGCCTCGCGGACCAATCGCTACATCCTCGGCGTGGAGTGGGTGCTGCCGTCGGGGGAAATGGTTCGGCTGGGCTCGCTGGCCAATGACGCGGGGTGGTTTTGCGCCGACGGTCCCGGCCCCAGCCTGCGGGGTTTGGTGAAGGGATATGCGGGTCCGTTTGGCGGCTTCGGCGTGATCACGCGCATCGCGATCGGCCTGGATGAGTGGAGAGGTCCGGCGGAACTGCCCACCGAAGGGCGGTCGCCCGACTATAAGCTCCGCCTGTCCCCGGATCGCCACAAGGTGTTCATCTTCAAGTTTCCGACGCTGGACCGGCTGCGCGACGCCATGATCGAGATCGGCAAGGCGGAAATCGGCCAAGCGGTGCTGAAATATTTCAACGCGACCGCCGCGCTGCTGGCCACGCAATCGGCCAACGACTTCTGGGAGCTGTGGGAGAGCGGGCTGTTCCAGCGGGAACTTTCCCGGCCTTTGTATGTGTATCTGGCCACGCATTCGGCGGAGGAGACGGCGTACGAGGAGGCGGTGCTGCGGGAGATTGTCGCCGAAACCGGGGGCGAGGAAGTCGATCCCGCCATCCGCGCGATCTACGAGAACAACATGGACTTTTTCATTCTCGTGGGCTTTCTGCAGCGCGTGCTGCGCCTGGGCGGGGCGTGGGCGCCGGCCAAGCTCAGCGCGGACTCGGTCCATCACATGTTCGAGATCGGTAAAGCGATCCCTGAGTTTCTGGAGGAGTTCGCGGCCAAGCGGCTGATTGTGGACGCGCCGGATAATTTTCAGATTATTTCCATGGAATACGGCCATCTGGCGCACATCGAGCTGCTGTTCCTATGGGACCGCAGCATGCCGGCGTGGGGAGAGATCCCCATGCAAGTGATGGCGCGGTCGCACGAAACGGAGATCCGGCACGGGCACCACGGCAGCATGCCGCCGCGTTCGATGCCGATGTTGGGCACCCTGGGGCCTCTTTACAGCAATTGCCACATCTGGTCGGAGAAGATTCGGGAGGCGTTTGGGACGGGGCGGTAGCGGGACACATTCGAGCGATTGGTAGAGTCCGCCTGCGTGGAGCGGGCGGCAAGTATCGCCAGAGCGAGGAGCGTGGGGAGTGAAAATGCGGAAACAATCACGGGCGCAGGCCGAAACGCGGCGGCGCCTTTTGGAAGCGGCTGGCGAGCTGTTTGCGGAGAAGGGATTCCGGGTGGCGGCCACGCGGGAAATTTGCCGCAAGGCCGGCACCGACATCGCGGCGATCCACTATCACTTCGGCAATAAGGAAAATCTCTACGAGGCGGTGCTGCGGTACGCGGATAACCTGCTGACGGATGCTGTTCCGGACTTTTCGGTCTCGCGCCAGAGGAGCCGGGAAGCGCGCCTGCGGAGCCTGATCGAGTGGGTCTTGAGCCAGTGTTTTGCGCAAGGGCAACCGGCGTGGCGGTGGAAGTTCATCGAGCAGGCGACGGTGGAACTGCCGCCCAGCCTGGAGGCCTTCTTCCGCTCCAACATTTTGCCGATGTACCAGGCGCTGGATTCGATTTGCCGCGAGTTTTTGGGGGAGGGGGCTTCGCAATTGCAGGTGCGTTTCGCGACGCGCAGCATTTTGGGCCAGTGCTTTTATTATCGCCACTTCCAAGCGCTGATTCGCGCCACCGAAGCGGGCGAGACGTTTTCCGCGAAGGGCCTGCATGAGTTGACCGAACACATCGTGAAATTCTCCCTTGCGGGGCTGAAGGATCAGGCGCGGCAGCTGAAGCGAAAGAGAGTTCGCCCGCACGATGCGGGTGTATCGCGTGCGCGCCGCGCGGTGGTTCGAGGGAATATGGAGCGCCAGGCGAAGGGGATCGTTCCTTGAAAGGCTGGAAGCCGGAGTAGCCAGCCCCGGGGACGGAGGAAGACGAACTTTTCATCAGGATGTGGCTTATGACGAAACGCTTTGAATCCAAGGTGGTGTTGGTAACCGGGGGCACATCGGGCCTGGGGCGTGACGCGGCGGTGGCGTTTGCCCGGGAAGGCGCGAAAGTTGTCTTCACGGGGCGGCGCGCCGAAGGCGCCGAAGAGGTGCTGTCGGCGATCCGGAGAGAAGGCGGCGAGGCGATCTTCGTGCGCGCCGACACTTCCCGGGAAGCCGATGTGCAAGCGTCGGTGCAGGCGTGCGTGAAGACCTACGGAGGTTTGGACTGCGCCTTCAACAACGCGGGGATTGATGGGACGCTGATGGTCCCGCTGGCCGACTATCAGAAAGAAGTATGGGACCAGGTGATCGCGACCAACCTGACGGGGACGTTTCTTTGCATGAAGCACGAAATTCCGGAGATGCTGAAACGCGGCGGGGGCTCGATCGTCAACATGTCGGCGATGGCCGGGTTGCGAAGCGGGCGCCGGACCGGCGCAGCCTACAACGCGAGCAAGCACGGCATCATCGGGCTGACCACGACCGGAGCGGTGGAGTACGCGGCCCGGGGCATTCGCGTGAATGCGGTGTGTCCCGCGCTGATCCGGACGCCGATGTCGGAGGCTGTGTTTCTGAAAGACGAGGCGATGGTGCAGAAGGCGCTGCAGATGTATCCGCTGGGGCGGATTGGACAGCCGGAGGAGGTGACGTCGTTGGTGCTCTGGCTGGCTTCCAGCGAGGCGGCGTTTGTGACCGGGGCGGCCATCCCCATTGATGGCGGGGCGCTGCTGATCTGAGGGCGGGCAACCGGACAGGTGTGCAAGAGACGAAGAAAGAAAGGAGGAGACAATGGCGTTCAAAGTGAAAGCGACGTTGGTCGAGTTCATGGGGGACGAGAAGAGGTTTCCGTGCCACTTCGGATACAAGATCGGGGATTCGTTCGTCTACGACGGAGAAGAGTTCAAGGGCCGAGTCTGTCCGGGCCTTCTCGGGCCGATGACGCCCGTGCTGGTGGGTATCCGCTCGGCGGGCGATAACCTTTCCCAGGGGATCGCCTTTCGTTATTCGGGACTCAGTGCCAAAGACGAGAGCATGAAGCAGTATGACGGGCTGGGATTTCGACCGCTGAAGGAGATCCCGGACGGCGCTCAGGCACAGCATGTGAGGGGGCTTCCCGCCACGCCTCCTCAAACCAAACAGCGGGGCTGGACGTTTGTGTGCGGCGACGCGCGCACGTCCGCTTTTTTCTACGCCGAGCCCATCGATATCTCCTCGCGGGGCTATGACGTGCCGTATTACAGGCGCTCGATGGCGATGCTGGAGAAGATCAAGGCCGAACCCGGCCTCACGCGCGAACAAATCATAGGGACATTCAGCGATTGGGAGAGAGACGAGATCTATCCGCCGTTGAATCCCATGCTGGTCGAATGCCTGCTCGATGAGATGGCGCAGGTGAAGTATCTGGAGAAGCGCGACGGGAAGTACTATCCGCTGGAGCGCGCGTTCAAGCCCCAGCCATCGTAACGCGGGCCAGCGCGCAGCAGTGCTCGCACAGCGCGGCTGGAGTCCGCCGCGCTGTGCGATTTGAAACCACTCCTATTTCCACCAGCCACTTTCGCCGCCGAAGGTGAACTTCATTCCCGCGCGGAACGCCAGAGGAAGCGACGGATAGCCGATTTCCGCCTGGTAGTGCTGGCTGAACAGGTTGGAGACGCTAACATAAGTCGTCACGTGGGCATTGACGATGTAGCGCCCGCTCAGATCGACCACCTGATAGCCCGCCTGGAGATTTCGGTTGGGCAGGAGCATGGTCGTCCAATAGAACGCATCCGTCAGGTATGTGCTGCCGTCGCGGCGTCCGACGAAGGAGCCGGAGAGCGCCACGCCGAATTTTCTCCGCGCGTAATCCACCACCAGGCTGCCGGAATGCGGGGCGCGGTTGAAGGGCCTGGCACCCACCAGCGGGCTATACACTCCGATGGGAATCGTCGGGAACGCCGGGTTGTACGATGGCCCCAGCGCATCGCTGGTGAACGAGCGCGTCACCACGGCGTCGAGGTAGGTGTAATTGCCGCGCACGAAGAGACCGTGCCCGATGTTGGCTTTCACTTCGAGCTCGGCCCCGAACGCCCGGTGTGAATCGGAATTGATGTAGGCGCCCCAACCGGCGGCCAGCGCGACACTAGGCGGCACCCCCAGCAGCGGAAGCGCGTCGTGGCCTACGTATTCGATCAAATCGTAATAGCGCGCATGGAACAAGGTGACGCCCAGCCGGGCGCGATTATTCCAGAAGCCCTGCTCGGCGCCGAAATCGAAGCTGCGGCTTCGCTCGGCCCCGACGGGAGAGATTCCGTATTGCGAGATCAGCGCCGGGCCGCCGGGGCTTTGAAGCAGCACTTGGTAAAGCGACGAGGCTTGCTGATAGGTGTTCGGTTCCTTGATGCCCGTCGCGAAATTGAACTTCAACTTCGTATCGCTGAAAAAGCCGTCCGTGGATGGCCGCCGCAGGTAGTAAGCGAGCGACACGCGAGGCGTGGCCGCAAACCCGAACACCGCATTCTGGTCCAGTCCCACGCCAGCCGTCACGTAGAGTCGCCGCTTGAGGCTCCCGCGCCCTTCCAGAATGCCGCTGAAGTTATCCCGCGTTTCTCCCGAGCCGTTCTCATGCTCGTAGCGAAACCCGCCGGTGACGCCCAGGTCCGGACGCGCCTGATAATCGGACTGTGCGTAGATCGAACGGCGCATCGCACTGGTTTGGTAGGTGGAAGGGTACGCGCAGTAGGCCAGCCCGCAGTCGAGGATTGCGCTGCCCGTCGTGCAGTAGCCGTTCGCCCCGCAGATCGTCACGGTGTTGCCCACATAGTCGCCGAATAGATCGAGCGTGCCTGTCGGTGACGGGTTGGTCAGGCTGTAGTGCTGATCGGCATAGGCAAAGCGCGCCAGATTGTGCCAGCGAGGCGTCGTTTGATTCTGCGCCGTGACGCCCACGTATGTGTCGCGCGCCTGCTCCCACGAATCGTCCGGTATGCCGTAGAACGCCGTGGCATTGGGGTCGCCGGACTTGGCGGCGCTGTGCCGCACCGTAAGACGCAGCTCGGTCGTGGCGTTCGCCGCCCAGCCGAGATTCCCGGCATACGTGCCGTTGTGAAAGCTGTTGTTGGGAATCCCATTGCGCGTGTCGAACCGGGCGAACTCCGAAAAGTAATCGAAGGCGTGGTACGCGCCGCCGATGGACCCGTCGTGCCGCATCGTGCTGAAATTCCCTCCGTCGGCGGCGTAGGTAATTTCCGGGGTGCCCGTCGTGCCACGGCGCGTGGTGAGATTGATCACGCTGGCCAGTCCGTCGGAGCCGTAGAGCGCGCTATTGGGCCCGCGCAGGATTTCGGCTTCGTCCACGCCGGCCGCGGCAACGGTTCCCAGATTCATGTAACCGCCGATGTCGTTGGCGGGGATGCCGTCGATGAGAACTTTGTTGAAGTTCGATTCTCCGCCGCGAATGAACAGGCTGGTCACGCTGCCCATCCGCCCGCCGCGCACCACTTGCGCGCCCGGCACGGTTCGAAGCTCGTCGGAAACATCCTGATGATTGGCGTCGTCCAGTTGCCGCTGGTCCACGACGCTGACCGAAGCCCCCACTTGCGACTCGGGCATGGCGGTCCCGGTGGAGGAAACCACCATTTGTTGGCGTAACGACCCCAGGCGCACGATCACGTCGAGTTGCGCGGTCCCTTCGCCCGGCACGAACGCCGGCGCGCTCTCCTCGTTTTCAAATCCGGACGCCTGGACGCGGACGCTGTAGCGCCCGGCGTTCAACCCTGCAAACTCGAACGCACCTTCCGGTCCGGCTTGCGTGTGCGCGATCTCTTTACTATTTTCAAGGAGTGCGACTTTGGCTCCGGGAACCACGGCGCCCAGGGGATCAATGACGCGGCCGCGCAAGATACCTTGGGGTGCCGCACTGGCCGGCCGGGAAAAGGAAATCAGAACGAACAGCAATATCAGACGAAAGATGCACTGCCACGGCTTCGGTGTCTTCATGGTGTCCTCTTCGCCCTCGGAAGAGCGTGTTCAGATTAGCTGGCCCGACTCGGTCTCCTGACTCGCGACGTCCGGCATGGTGTCTGTGCCTTCCCGCCCGGAGGGGCAGTGGCGTATCGCAGACCTCTTGCTGTCGCTTACAGTTGCGGGGCAGTGGCGGAATTTCACCGCGCTTCCCGTTTGTCCGGCCAGCGGATTGCGACTGCTTTGTTGTGTTCTACCTCTATAACGCCAGCTCCATCGGGGGCGGCTCCGCACAACGCGAGATGCCGCTGCGCGTTCCGCCGAGCCCCCACATGCTGGATGTCTGATTACGCCTCGCCAAAACGGCCAGGGTCTTGCTGGGATGGACTTCGAGACAATTCTTCTTCACTGCGAGTTGCAAGAACCACTGGCGCCGAAGCTTTATCGACTCTCCCATCGAAGTCGATCTGCGTATGTGGGTGCTTGGTCGGTCTCCTGACTCGCGCGGTGTTGACCGGAACGGCCTTCCCAGGATCGCTCCCAGTGGCCTGTTGCGTTCCGTCTCTCTGCGCTTACAGTGGCGTGGGCCGTGCCGGAGTCTCACCGGCTTCCCAACAACACCAAGCTCATCCTTTATAGGGGAGGAGCGGAACATCCGTCAAGAGGTTTTGGGGCCTTCGCCGGGAGTCGGGCCGCACGGGGAATCAGCCGCGCGCGCCGAAGTGTGGGCCGCGTCTGCATTCGACTGTCGGGCACAGCGGAGGGCGCGAATCTTTTGGGCGGTTCTCGTGGCTGAATATGGCAGAATTCTCCCGGGATTCAGCGCCGCGGCTGCGGAGGGCGCGTTTCTCGAAGAGGCATTCCATGATACTGCGCACGATGAAAGTTGCGGTGGTGGTACTGTTCGCCGTGGTGTCCGCACAGGCCCAGGAAGGCGCGACGCGCGCGGACTGGCCGAGTTTTGGCGGGACGCCGCTGGCGTGGCGCTACACCGCGCTCGATCAGATCAACACGGCCAACGTAAGAAATCTCGCGCCGGCGTGGATCTTTCAGACCGGGGATTACGCCGACAACCTGCAGGCCACGCCCATTGTCATTGACGGCGTGATGTACGTCATCACCGCGCGCGACAACGTGTTCGCGCTCGACGCCGCCACGGGACGCCTGATCTGGCGCTACGCCTATTCCATGCCCCCGCCGGTGCGGCCGCGCGGATTTGCGACGGTGGTGCAGAATCGCGGCGTGGCCGTGGGAAACGGCAAGGTGTTCTTCGGTACGAACGACACCTACCTCGTCGCGCTCGATCAGAAAACGGGGCGCGAACTGTGGAAGGTCAGCGTCGATGACCCCAAGCAGTGCGGCTGCACTATTTTTTCCGCGCCGCTGGTCGTGAAGGACAAGGTGATCGTCGGCGGAAATGGTTCCGACGTGGCCCATCGCGGGTACCTCACGTCGTTTTACGCCGAAACGGGGCGGCTGGCGTGGCGCTGGTACGTGGTTCCCGGGCCGGGTGAACCGGGGCATGAAACTTGGAAAGGGGACAGTTGGAAGTTCGGAGGGGGTTCGCCGTGGACCACCGGCTCCTTCGACCCGCAACTGAATTTGTTGTATTGGGGGACGGGCAATCCCAGCCCCGATTATTACGATGCCGATCGCATCCCCGCCAGCCATGGCAAGGACGTGAATCTCTACACCGATAGCCTGGTGGCCCTGGACCCGGACACCGGCAAGATGCGCTGGCATTATCAGGAGCTGCACGGCGACTTCATGGACTTCGATTCCGCCTATGAGGTTTTGCTGATGGATCGCGAAATCGGAGGACGCCGGCGCAAGATTCTGGTGCACGTGAACAAGAGCGGCATCACCTTCGTGCTGGACCGCGAGACCGGAGAATATCTCGGCGCGTTCTCCTTGGCGGAAGAGCAGACCTGGATCTCCGGAATCGACATGAACGGCGAGATCGTGGGGCCCCGGCACCCGGACGTCGGGATCACCAGCACGCTTTGCCCCAGCGCGGCGGGCGCCAAGAGCTGGAACCAGATCGCGTACTCGCCGCGCACGGGATTCATCTACGCGCCCGTCCTCGAAATCTGTGCCGCCGTTACTCCCAACAACCAGGGGCCGGAGGAGGGCGCCTTCGCGATGAACTCCCCCGTCGATCTCAAACTGCCGCCCGGCCGCACCACCTACAGTCATCTGGATGCCTGGGATCCTGTGACCGGGAAACGCATCTGGAGCTTCCCGTACAAGTACATTTTGATGGCGTCCGTGCTGGCGACCGCGGGAGACCTTATATTCACGGGCGATCCCGAGGGCGACTTCTTCGCGCTCGATGCGCGCACCGGCGAGAAGCTGTGGAGGTATCAGACCGGCGCGGGACATCGCGGGTCGGCGGTTTCCTACGCCGTGAACGGGCGGCAGTACATCGCCACGCCGACGGGGTGGCAGGCATCGATGGTCGGAGCGTTCATGGCGGGGCTGTTTTCCGACCAATCCTGGCGCCCCGGCTCGACGATGGTGGTATTTGCATTGCCGGAGGGATCGCGATGACACGCCCTTGGCTGTTGCTCGTTATTTCCGCGCTGGCTTGCCCGGCTGTGGCGTGGTCGCAAAACACGCCGGATGTGGTGAAGCAGGGCGAACAGGTGTTCAACCGCCGCTGCGCCACCGGATACTGCCACGGATCGAGGGGCACCACCGGAGGAGCGCCCCGGCTTGCGGCGCGCGGGTTCGAGCAGGAATTCATTGCCAACACGGTGAGCCAGGGCGTGGTGGGCACGCCGATGCCCGCGTTTGAAAAGACGCTCTCCCCGCAGGAACTCGCGGCGGTGGTGGCCTATGTCGCCAATTTGAACGGGCTTGCCAGCGCCGAGATGACGGCGGGTTCCGCAGGCGATAATCCGGCGGCCGGCAAAGTGGCTGGACCGGCGTTGTCACCGGAAGCCGTGCGAGGCCGGGACCTGTTCTCGGATTCCGTGCGCGGCTTCGGAAGATGTTCGACGTGTCACGAAGTGAAGGGAATCGGGATCGCGGTGGCCACGCCGATGGCCAAGGTTCCCGCGGATGTTCGGGCGCTGCGCGCGCTGGCGACTCCGGAGGTCGCCACGGCCAAGATCGCGGGCGAGAGCATGCCGGCGCTGGTGGTCAGCAAGGGAAGCCGGTCGGTGATGTTCTATGATCTGACGATTCCGCCGCCGGTTCGGCGGACGGCGGAGCCGGGCACGGTGGCGTTCGCTGAAGGCAGCGCGTGGAAGCACTCGTCGGTGATGGGCGCTTATGATGATGCCGAGCTGAAGTCGGTGCTCGCCTACCTGCGCGCGGTGGTGAAACCCTAGACGCCCGAGCTGCATCCCTGGGGCAACATCCAATTGACTTCTGGCGCTGTGCCGGAACATAGTGCGGGCGAACTCGGGGTGGCGGGAGGGACGCATGGCTAAAAACCACGACGTTGTTGCGATTGGAGCCGGCCACAACGGGCTGGTAGCCGCCGCCTATCTGGCGGCCGCGGGCAAGAGCGTGCTGGTGCTGGAGCGCAACGCCTGGTCCGGGGGCGGCGTCGTCACCGCGGAGCTTACCGGTCCGGGCTATTTGCACGACCGGTTCAGCACGGGGCACATCTTCATCCAGGCCAACCCGCTGGTGAAGAATGATGAGCTCAAGCTGCTCTCGCGCTACGGTCTGAAATATATCTATCCCGAGGTGCCCTTCCTTTGCATTTTTGAAGACGGTTCGACCATCGGTTTGTACCGGGACCGCAACAAGACCTACCGCAACATCGCCGAGTTTTCCAAGAAGGACGCCGATACATTCCTGAAGTTTGCCGACACATCGATGTTTTATCTTCCGCTGCTGTCGGCGTCGCTCTACACGCCGCCGGTCCCGTTGGGCGCGAGCCTGGCGATGCTGGATCAAAGCGCGGAGGGCCGCCAGCTGTTTGCCATCATGCACAAAAGTCCGTACGACCTGATCCTCGAGAACTTCGAGAATGAGAAGGTGCGGTTGTTTTTCATGCGCATGGTCTCGGAAAACCTGACGGGGCCCGAGGAGAAGGGAACGGGCCTCGGGATTTTTGTTTTTCTCGGTTACATGGAGCAATACGGCATCGGCCTGCCGGTGGGCGGCAGCGGCATGCTCACGACCGCGCTGATCCGCTGCATCGAGGACCACGGCGGCACGGTGCTGAACAACACCTCGGTCGAGACAGTTCTGGTGAAGGGCGGGCGCGCCACCGGGGTACGTACTGCGGATGGCACCGAATACATGGCCAAGGACGCGGTCATCGGGGCCATCCACCCGCATCTGCTGGGCCGCCTGGTGCCGGGGCTGGATGCCACGGTGGTGCGCGCCGCCGAACGCACCGAGATTTCGGCGAATGCCTGCCTGACGGTGCATGCCGCACTGCATCAGCCGCTCCGGTTCAAGGCCGGCGCGCATGCCAACAATGCCTACTTCACGGAACTGATGCCCGGCACGGTCGACACCTTGCGGCGTTTCTTCGATCAGCTGCGCTACGGGCGCATTCCCGATACGTCGCTCATCGGGCTGGTATCGCCCTCGACGTTCGACGCCACGCGCTGCCCTCCCGGCAAGGCGACCTTGCACCTGTGGGATTACGTGCCCTACGCGCATCCCGAGGGCGGGCCGGCGTTCTGGGATCAGGCGAAGCAAGGGTTCGCGCAAACGCTGTTTGCCCGCATGGGACGATTCATCGAGAACGTCACGCCGGATAACATCCTTGATTACGTTGTGGACAGCCCGCTGGACATGGAGCGGGCCTCCGCCAGCTTTCAGAAGGGCGATCTGCACGGCATCGCGCCCTACATGTATCAATCCGGCTCCCACCGGCCCACTCCCGACCTGGGCCAGAATACCGTGCCCGGCGTGGAGCGGCTCTACCTGGTGGGGCCATTCCAGCATCCGGGAGGGGGAGTGTTCGGGGCGGGACGCGCCACGGCCATGAAAATGTGCGAGGACTTGAAGATCAATTTCGACAAGATTGTCCAGGCATGATGAAAATCTACGGGCAGGATCGTACCGAGGTGATGCAGGTCAGTGCGCTCGAGCGCGAGGGCAACACGCTCGTGATCAAGGGAAAAGTGTTTGGGTCGATGCCCATCACGGCCAAGCTCACCCCCGAAGAGGGGCGGAAGGGGCTGAAGCTGCTCAATGTGAAGCTGGCGGCTTTTTTGCTGACGTTTTTGTTCCGGAAGTAGCGGCGGGCCGGGTTCGCGACGTGGCGCCCGTGCTGGGAGGGCTCGTCCGCGCCGGGTTGAGCGCGGCGGGAGTCGTACGCAATTGCGGCAGTCAAAAATCAAAACGGAGGCCATATGGCGAGCGAGAAATACGACAAAGGACTGGCGGTGCGGCGCGAGGTGCTGGGAGCGGAGTACGTGGACCGTGCCCTGGCGGACGCGGATGATTTTTCGCGTCCCATGCAGGAACTGCTAACCGAATATTGCTGGGGGGAGATCTGGACGCAACCGGAACTGCCGAGGAAGACGCGCAGCCTGATCAATATCGGGATGATCAGCGCGCTGAACCGGCCCCACGAATTGAAGTTGCACGTGCGCGGCGCGTTGCGCAACGGCTGCACCAAGGAGGAGATTCGTTCCGTGCTGATGCAGGTGGCCATCTACTGCGGTGTTCCGGCGGCCATTGACGGGCTGCGCGTGGCCCGGGAGGTTTTGAAGGAGGAGGGTATTTAGGTGGCTGAGGGGACATCGGCGCCCCGTCCGGCGATCGGATTCATCGGCTTGGGCAACATGGGCACGCCCATGGCCGCCCATCTGGCGGCAGAGGGCTACCCTTTGACCGTGGCGGATGCGCGGCCCGAGCAGACCGGGCGTTTTGTGGCCGAGCATCCGAGCGCGGTCGTGGGAACGCTCGCGGAGACGGGCCGGGCGGTGCGGTTCGTCATTACCATGCTGCCAAACATCAGCGTCGTGAGGGACGTGATGCTGGGAGACAAGGGTATGGCAGCGTCCATGACTCCCGGAGCGATTCTCATCGACATGAGTTCATCGTCCCCTCCCGGGACGATCGCGCTGGGGGAGGAACTCGCCCGGCGCGGCATCCACATGATCGATGCGCCGGTTTCCGGCGGCGTGCCCCGCGCGGTCACGGGCGAACTGACGATCATGGCGGGCGGTGAGGCGGCCGACATCGATCGCTGCGAGCCAATCCTGAAAGCCATGGGGAAGACGATTTTCCGGACCGGCAAGCTGGGGACGGGCCAGGCCATGAAGGCGCTGAACAATCTCTGCTCGGCGGCGGGTCTCTTGATCGCCTCCGAGGCGGTGCGCGCCGGCCGGGAGTTCGGCCTGGATGCGGAGCTGATGATCGACATTCTCAACGTCTCGACCGGACAGAACAACAGCACGCTGCGGAAATTCAAGCCGTTCATCCTGCCGAAAAAGTACGAGTCCGGTTTTGGGCTCGACCTGATGGTGAAAGATCTCACGGCGGCGCTGGATCTGGCCGTGTCCGAGGGCGTGCGCACTCCGATGACGCAATGCTGCGTCGATCTGTGGAAGCAGGCGCAGAAAGAGCTGGGGCCGGGCCAGGACCACACCGCCATCGATCTCTGGCTGGAACATCTCGGCGAGAGCCACTGACGCTGTCCGAGATATTTGCACAGAGCATGAGCATCGCCCTGGTTTGGGCCATGGTTTTGCGCGGCGCGGCGATGGGCAAATACGTCATGGGTGCGAGACGCGCATGACCCCGGATATCCCCAACTACGAAATCGTTGCCGTTCGCTATGCGACGGTGGAGCGGCGGGCGCGGGAGAATTTTATCTCCACGGACTTTCCGGACGCGCCGATGCCGATGGATTACTTCGTTTGGGCGATTCGCGGACCCCATGGGGATGTCGTCGTGGATACGGGCTTCACCGAGGCCACGGCGCACAGCCGCAAGCGGCGCTACCTGCATTGTCCGGTCGAGGGACTGCGCCGGGTGGGGATTGCTCCGGAGACGGTGAAGAATGTTGTGATCACCCATCTCCATTACGATCACGCGGGCAATCTGGACCGGTTTCCGGCGGCGAAGTTTCACCTGCAGGAGTCCGAAGCCGCATTTGCCACGGGCAAGTTCATGCTCGACGCTTCACGGCAGCACGCCTATGATGTCGAAGATGTCGTCTGGGCGGTGCGAGGCATTCATGCCGGCCGCATCATCTTCCACAGCGGCATGGGGGAAGTGCTGCCCGGCATCACGCTGCATCACGTGGGCGGCCACACCGCCGGCCTGCAGGTGGTGCGGGTCCATACGGCGCGCGGCTGGGTGGTGCTGGCCTCCGACGCCACGCACTTCTACGCCAACATCCGGTGGCGGAGCCCCTTTCCCATCGTGCATGATGTCGGGGCCATGCTCGAGGGCTACCGCGTCGTCGAGGCGCTGGCCGACGGCCCGGACCACATCATCCCGGGCCACGACCCCGCGGTCGCCGCGCGGTTTCCGCGCGTGCCGGGACTCGACATCGAGGCGGTGCGCCTCGATGTCCCGCCCACCGCGGAAACCTAGCGTCCCGAGTCAGAAGTTCCTTGCATAACGACACCGAGCTTCAGGGGCTAAAGCCCCATGAAAACCAATGCCTTAACGCCGGGGCTGAAGCCCCGGCCTCCTAAAAACCTGCAACGAACTTACGAATCAGGACACTAGCGACGGCCGCTAGACGATGGTCGTGACGTGGTGGCTGTCCATGTACTCGCGCAGCGCGATGATCTGGCCGTCCTTCACCTTGAGCACGAAGGCGTACATGTTGTCGTACTGCTTGCCGTTTTTGAGCTTGCCCATCCCATGCGCCTCCGCCAGTACGACGGGGCCGTCGGAGATGAGCGCGGTAATTTTGACTTTGGGATCGCCGGGGATAAACGTGCCGCGGATCGGGCCGAGGAACTTGTCAATTATGTTGTCGCGGCCTTCGGTCTGGCCCGCGCCCGGAATTCCGGTGGCCATCACTTTCCAGACCGCTTTCTTGTGAAACATGGGCCGCAGGCGTTCGAGATCACCGGTGCTCAGCACCTTAAAGAATTTTCTTACCAGCTGCTCGTTGGCTTGCTTGGCTTTCGACATTCTCTCCTCCTGTTTCTTTCCGAAGATGTAAACCCTGCCGCCGTGAACGCGGCGTTCAGATGCGCGTCTCCGCCGGCAGAGGCGGCTTCCCCAGAATCATGTCGGCAGCTTTTTCCGCGATCATGATGATGGGCCCGTTGGTGTTGCCGCCGATCAGCGTCGGCATGATCGACCCGTCCACCACGCGAAGCCCTTCGATGCCTTTCACGCGGAGTTCCGCATCGGTCACAGCGTTGGCGTCCGAACCCATGCGGCAGGTGCCGACGGGGTGAACGCCCGTCACCGCGAAGTTCCGCGCGTAGTCCTTTAGAGCTGCATCGCCTTGGACATCGGGGCCGGGCACCAGCTCTGTGCCGCGATAGGGGTTGAAGGCCGGGGCCTCCAGCACGCGGCGGGCGAGCTTCAGGCCGTAGACGAGCAGATCGAGGTCGCGCTCATCGGCGAAGAAGTTTGGATCGATGAGCGGCATCACGCGGTAGTCGTTGCTCGCGAGGTTGACCTGGCCGCGGCTCTTCGGCCGCATCACCATGGCGGTCAAGCCGTACCCGTGGCCGATGGCGACATGGCTGAAGCCCAGGCGTTCCCGGAGGCGTCCCTTTTCCTTTTCGTTCTTATACGCGGGCAGGAGCATGAGCTGAACATCGGGCCGGTCGAGACCCGGGTCGCTTTTCACGAATCCGCCGGCGTGCATGATGCTATTCGCCAGCAAGCCGCGCCGGAAGAGCAGGTACTCGACGAAGCTCCAGGCTACTCGCGGGACAGTCCGGAGCGAGAGCCCGTAGGGCACGGTGGTGGGGCTGTCGTAGCGAATCGGGGCGACGACATGTTCCTGGAGATTGCGGCCCACGCCGGGAGCGGAGAGGACCACCGGGATGCCGTAACGCTTCAGCTCCTCGCCGTCGCCGACGCCCGAAAGCATCAGCAGTTTTGAGGAGCCGTACGTTCCCGCCGAGACCACGATTTCGCGGCGCGCACGGACGCGCTGCACTGTATTTTCACGCACGAACTCGACGCCCACCGCGCGGCGTCCCTCGAACACCACGCGCGTTACCTGCGCCTTGGTAAGCACCGTCAGATTGTTTCTTCCGCGCGCTGGTTTCAGATACGACCGGGCCGTGGATTCACGCATCCCGCCGCGCACGGTGGACTGGCGGATCGTAAAGCCCTCGTGCGTCGGGCCGCAGAAATCCGGGCAACGCTTCATGCCCAGAGACTCAGCGGCCTGGAACAAAGCCTCGCACAGCGGGTTGTAGCTGTCGAGATTGGTGACGTTGGTCGGACCGCCCTTTCCGTGATACGCCGACTCGGGAAAGTTCTCGTTGTTCTCCGACCGGGTAAAGTAGGGAAGCACTTCCCGGAACGACCATCCCGGGCAGCCGGCGGCCGCCCAATCGTCGTAGTCGTGCGGATGGCCGCGGGTGTAAACCATTCCGTTGATCGAGCTCGTGCCCCCGAGCGTCTTTCCGAGCGGAATCGGCAGCACGCGCCCGCCCGCCTGCTTCTGCGGAACGCTTGTAAACCGCCAGTTCACCTTGGGATGGTCGAGCAGATGCACGACTCCGAGGGGAACCTTGATGAAGGGATTGCTATCATGCGGGCCCGCCTCAATCAGGCAGACGCGAATGGACGGGTCGGCCGACAACCGGTTGGCCAGAACGCATCCCGCCGAACCTGCCCCCACAATGATGTAATCGAACAGATCTTCCGCGTGGCCATTCGTGCGCGCACTTTCCGCCATGATTGCCCTCGGTTCATCCGCGGCTTCCGGGCTCGCAACCCCGATGGAAACCTCCGCGGACCCTATAAAATTTCGGCTCACCATAACACGGTCGGGTTGACTTCTTCAAACACTGTTACATATGATCCGGGCTTCTCGGGGCCTGTTGGCAGGGGACCGAAATCTCTTCAGGAGAAAGCCCATGGCGCGTCTGGCTGGTCAGGTGGCATTCATCACGGGTGGCGGGCGCGGCATCGGACGCGCGATCGGCCTGGCCTTTGCGGCCGAGGGTGCGGTGGTTGGGATCGCGGACATTGACCGCGCCAGCGCCGAAGCCACCGCGGCGGACATCGCCAAAGCCGGGGGCGTGGCGCGCGCCTTCGTGATCGACGTGAGCCACCGCGAGGCCGTGCTCGATGCCAGCGACCGGCTGGTGTCTGAATTCGGACGTCTCGACGCCGTGGTGAACAGCGCCATCGTGTTTCGCTACGAGCCGGTGGGCGCGATTACCGAAGAGACTTGGAATCGGATGACTTCGGTGGGCCTGAAGTCGCTCATCTGGGGCGCCCAGGCGGCCGACCGCCACATGGTGGCGGAACGCGGCGGCGTCATCATCAATTTTTCTTCTCCAACGGCCGACCGAGGCCACAGCGGGACGGCGGTCTATTCGGCGATGAAGGGTGCCGTGGGGGCCCTGACACGCGCGCTGGCGGTCGAGTTCGGTCCGCGCGGGATTCGCGTGAACGCCATCAGTCCCGGAGCCATCCCCACGCCGGGTGCCCGCGCCCTGGTGGACGATGCGGGTTACGAAATGCGGCGCAAGAAGTCGCCGCTCGGCCGTCTGGGTACCGCGGAGGAAATCGGCGAGGCGGCTGTGTTTCTCGCGTCTTCCGCCGGCGCGTTCATCACCGGAGAAGTGTGGCACGTCGACGGTGGCGCCACCATCATGGGCGGCTGATGCCAGTCCGCTGAATCGTGTCCCACGCGCCTGGCTCGCCTCCCGCCGGCTCGCTCCGCCCGGAAATTAGAAGGACAGGTATCAACTGGAAACAGGCGTCCGGAAACAACTTCCCTCGCCCATGCAAGTGAGCTAATGTCCTCAAGCTATTTGTTCCTTGTGACAGTGCGTCTGAAGTTTATCTTTGCACTTCCTGTTAGAGGGAAGTCATGAAGCGGACATCGGTGGTGTGGTGCAGCGCCGCGGGCGTGGCTGGCCTGCTGCTCGCTGCGCTGGGCGGGTTGTTCTTTTGGCGCACGTCCCAGGCTTTGCATTCGGCGAACGAAGAGGTCCGCGCGGAGCGCGAGATCGCTTTCGAAGTCCGGCCGCTGGCGATGTCCGGCAATCCCGACTTCGAGGGCATCAGCGCCCCGGAGGTCTTTTTTCAAGCCGCCCAATTTCAAGGCGCCCTCTATATTGCCGGCCCCGCGGGACTCCTCGCCTATGACCATGAGGGCGCCCTGCTCCATCAGTATGCGGTCGGGCGAGAACTTCCCGGCTCGCCTTTAGTCGCCATCGCCACATCCGTGCTGGCGGATTCCAGTGAGCCCGAACTCATTCTGGCCACCGCCGAGGATGGCTTGCTGGCATTCAATGGCCGCACGTTGCGCCAGATCCTTCCCCAGGACGCCGAGGCGCGCTCCATCACCGCCATTTTGCCCGTGCCCTCGGGCCATCTTCTGATGGCCACGAAGAAGCGCGGCGTCCTGGTCTACGACGGAAAAACGATTCAGCTTCTGCATGCGACGTTGAAAGTCCCGTACGTGACCGCACTGGCGGGCAACGAGTCGGATTTGTGGGTGGGCACGCTGGACCGTGGCGTGATTCACTTCCACGCGGGCGCGGCGGATTCCTTTTCCGAGGCGCAGGGGCTCCCGGATTCGCAGGTGTTGTCGCTGGCCATCGCCGGAGACAGCACGTACGTGGGCACTCCTCTGGGCGTCGCCATCTTTGACCGCGGGCGCTTTTCGCGGACTCTGGCTCCCGGAGTGCTGGCGACGGCCCTGTTCGCCACGCGGCAGGAGTTGTACGTCGGCTCCGAGGATCAGGGAGTGATGACGATTCCGCTGGAAGGCCGCCATCCCAACCCGAGCGCAGGTCCGGGCTCGCAGCTATCCGAAATCCGCCAGATTTTTCCCGCCGGCGACGCGGTCTTCGCCGTCGCTCGCACCGGCGTGTACCGCAGGAACGCTCACGCATTGGGCTGGCAACCCGCGCTGCAACCCGGCGCGGCGGTGCTCAGCGACCGCAACATTTCCGCGCTGGCCGCCGGCGCGGATGGCCGCCTCTGGGTCGGTTACTTCGACCACGGCCTCGATGTGCTCTCTTCCGATCATGCGCGCGCTACCCACGTGGAAGACGAGCACGTCTTCTGCGTGAATCGGATTCTGTCGGACTCCAAGAACGGCGCGATCGACGTGGCCACCGCCAACGGCCTGGTCCGCTTCGATAGCCAGGGCGGCGAACAGCAGGTGCTCACGCGCGCCGACGGCCTGATTACCGATCACGTCACCGACGTGGCGCCCTACCTGGGCGGACTCGCTCTGGCCACTCCCGCGGGGCTGACGTTTCTCGACGCGACGGGCGCGCGCAGCATGTACGCCTTTCACGGCCTGGTAAATAATCACGTCTACGCGCTGGGAGTTTCCGGGGACCAACTGATCGCCGGCACGCTCGGCGGGTTGTCGGTTCTCGACAAGGGCGGCATCAAGGAGAATTTCACCACCGCCACTTCCAATTTGAAGCACAACTGGATCACCGCGGTCGTCCCCGTGGGCTCGGAATGGATGGTGGGAACGTATGGAGCGGGTGTGGTGGGCCTGGATGGTTCCGGCCGGTTCCATTCTTTCGAAAAAGCCTCGGGCCCGTTCGACGTGAACCCCAATGCCATGCTGGTGACGCCCAGCCATGTGTTCGCCGGAACGCTGGGCAAGGGTTTGTATGTGTACGACCGGCAGTCGGCGCGATGGTCGGTGGTGGAGGCGGGGCTGCCGTCATCGAACGTGACGGCGCTGGCCGCGAGCAATGGATACATCTATATCGGCACCGACAACGGACTGGTGCGCATCCCGGAGCAAAGAGTCGGCCTATGAATAAACTTGTCCTGTTCCTGATCGTGGCGCTGGTGACTCCGGCGCGGTTGTTTGCCGATGCCGGCGTGCTGATTCCTCGCGATAAGCAGCAGCCCGATCCCGCTCTCCTCTCGCTGGAAGAGATGGAAATCAACATCCGCGTGGACAATGGCGATGCCCGCGTGTTCGTGCGCCAGGTGTTTGCCAGCCACACCGGAATCATCGAGGAGGGCAACTACATTTTTGCCCTTCCGAGTCACGCCACGATTTCCGATTTCGCCACCTGGGACGGCCCCACGCGCATCCCCGCCGTGATCCTGGAGCGCAAGCGCGCCGAAGAACTCTACAACCAGCTCAAGCAACAGGCCATTGACCCCGGCCTTCTCGAAATGGGCGAACGCGGCACGGCGGAAGCCCGGCGGACATCGGTGTTCAGCGCGCGCATCGTTCCCATTGCACCGTACGGAACCAAGCGGCTCGAAATCGAGTATCACGAATCGATTCCGGTCGAGAACCTCAAGTCGTATTTGGCCATTCCCTTGCGTCCCGACGCCTACCAGGCCCAGGCGGCCCGGCACCTTCACATCACCTTCGAGCTGCATTCGGCGCATGCCATCCGCAACTTTCAGGGGCCCGCAAAAACGTTTCCGCTGGAAATCGGCCAGAACACACCGCACGTGGTCACGGGTTCGTTCGAAGGGCAGAACGTCAATCTCGGGGAAGATTTCGTCGTCACCTATGAGCTCGACCCCGCTGCCGTGGACACCCTGCAGGTGTTGACCTACCGCAATCCCGTCAGTGGACAGCCTGCGCCGACCGAGACGGCTCCCGTCCGCAGCACCAACGAGCCCGGCTTCTTCGAGGCGGAGGCGCTTTTCGGATTCGGCAAAGCGCCCGCGCCCGGCGGAGATCCGGCCGGCGCCGCCCCGAAGACCGTGGTCGTTCTCTTCGACACTTCGCTCTCGATGCAGTGGGAGAAGCTGGAGCGCAGTTACCAGGCTTTTGAAACGCTGCTGCGCACGTTGCGTCCCGCCGATCGCTTCAGCCTGGTTTTGTTCAATGCGCAAACGCAGGCGTTCCAGCCCGCGCCGGCCGCCGCGGATGCCGCGACCGTGCAAAAGGCGATCGAGTTCATCCGCGACAGCCGCCTGCGAGGCGGCACGGACCTGCAGCGGGCCATCCAGGCCGGGCTGCAGCAGTCTTCGGCGCCCGGCGCGAGCAATACGTATCTGGTGATTTTGAGCGACGGCGGCGCGACGCGCGGCCCCATTCAAAACGGCAAGCTGGCGGCCTGGTATGCCTCCGCGTGGAAGCAACTGCCGGAAGCGCAGCGGCCGCGCACCTACATTCTCGCCGTCGGCGACGATGCCAACCTGCCGTTGTTTCGCATGATGACCCGCCAGGACGGCGTGCTCGAACACGTGCTCTCGACCGAGCCCATGGAGTTCAAACTGAACTCCTTCTTGTCCAAGATCGGCCGCAGCCCCATCGGGCAGTTGCAGCTCTCCGTGGCGCCGGAATCCGCCGTGGACTCCGTCTATCCTCTGCACGATGCCACGTTTGCGGGTTCGCTGGCTTCGTGGGTGGGCCGCTACAAAGTTCCGCAGAAGGGCGTCAGTTTCAACGTCCGCGGCGTGCGCGATGGCAATCGCGCCGAGATGGCGGCCAAGGCGGACCTCCCGGGCGAACTCCTCGACCACGCGCAACTGCCGCGACTCTGGGCGCGCGCGCGGGTGGATGCCCTGCTCGATAAGATCGAACGCGAAGGCGAAGACCAGGCCAGCGTCGACGAAATCATCCGCCTCGCGCGCCAGTACAAATTCGTCACGCCGTACACGTCGTTTCTGGCCGTTCCCCGCGCGCTGCTGCGCCCGCGCATGATTCGTCCCGGCGATCCGGTGCTCCGCGTCAAGACCGACGAATCGATCCGGTCGGTCGTCGCGCTCTTTCCCTTCGGGTTGGTTCAGCCGCTTCGCTATTTGCAATCGGAGGACGCTTGGCAAACGCGTTTTCTCGCGCCCGAGGACATGCAGGATGGCATCTACACCGTGCGGCTCATTCTCCGTGATCGTGTGGGCCATACCTATCGGGAGTCGAAGACCTTTGTGATCGCCAGCAAGCCGCCGGTGGTTCAGGTGAAGCTGGAGCGCACGCGTTACCAGCGCGGGCAGGCGATCGGCCTGCGCATCCGCGCTTCGCAGAGCACGCGCACGCTGGTCGCGCGGCTCGAAGGGGCGGCGCCGGTCGAACTCAAGTGGGATTCCCAGGCCGGGGCCAGCACCGGCGAGCTGCTCATTCCGGAACAGACCATCCCCGGCCGCTACAAGCTGACCGTGACCGCCGAGGACATCGCCCACAACATAGGAACGCAGGAGGTGCCCATTGAAGTGCTTCCTTAGTGCACCGCCCAAACGCGCCACGCGGCTGTTGCTGTGCGCCGCAGGCGCCCTCGCTCTGCTGTGGACGCTTCCCGCGCTCGGCGAATTGCCGTCGTGGATTCGCAACGTCGAAGCGCGGAGCGCTCTGGAAACGGCGTTGTTCCGCATGATGTCGCTTCCGCAGGGCGGCGTGCTGTTTCGCCGGCCTCCGCGGGAAACGCGCCCCGCCCTGGCTGCGCTGATCAAGGACCAGCCCAGCAACGCGGAGCTCTATTCCCTGCGCGCGCGCGAGGACGAACAGCAGCTCGATTTCA
>JAIQGD010000025.1 GCA_020072765.1 Terriglobia bacterium | reverse complement strand
GCTCCACCAGGGGGGCAGGCCTATGAAAGCCAGCGCGAAGTTCATGATTGGATCGGGCCTCATCGTGGCCACGCTTCTGGTCCTCGCCTACGTCGGCTTCACCCAGAGCCATACCTACTACCACACGATCTCCGAACTTTCGGGGCTGCAGGGCTCCGCGCTTCACCAGCGCATGCGCGTCTCCGGCAATGTCCGCGCCGGCTCGATTTCCCATCCCGCCGGCCGCGTCGATTTCGTGCTCGAGGAGCAGGGTAAGACCCTGGGGGTGAGCTACACGGGCCGCGATCCCCTGCCCGACACATTTCGCGATGGAGCCCAGGCCCTGGTCGAGGGCCGCTTGATGCCCGACGGCCACTTCACCGCCGAACTGGTACAAGCGAAATGCGCCTCCAAATACGAGGCCGCGCCCGGCTCTACGCCCGGCGCTCCGGCGCAGCCCGGCCAAAGCAACAGCGGCGGTTAGCACGCAGGGAAGTTCAGCCTCCCAGCAGAGCCGGCGGGTTCGTTCATCGCTCTGCCAGGAGATGGGCAAGGAGGCTTCGTGGATATTTTGGGTTCGTTCGCACTGCTCCTGGCGCTGGTCGCCGCCGGGTACGCCTTCCTTGCCGGTCTCGCGGGCATTTTCACCCAGCGTCCGCTGCTCACCAAGAGCGCGCACCACGCCGGCATGGCCGTCTTCGGCCTGGTCACCCTCGGCGTAGGCGTCCTCGAGGATTTCTTTTTCACCGACAATTTTTCGCTGGCCTACGTGGCCTCGCACAGCAACCGGGCCCTGCCACCGTTCTACAAATTTGCCGCGCTGTGGTCCGGGCAGGAAGGCTCGCTGCTGTTCTGGAGCTGGCTGCTTTCGATCTACGCCTTCTGGGCGCTGTTTCTGAACCGCAAGCGCCACCCGGAGTTGATGCCCTATGTGGGCGTCACGCTGGCGGGCGTCCAAACTTTCTTCCTCCTGCTCAACAACTTCGTCGCCAGCCCCTTTCATGTTCTAGCCAGCGCGGATTCGGCCGGAACTTTCCACCTCGCCCGGATTGCCGAGGGCAGCGGACTGAACCCGCTGCTGCAATATCCCGAGATGGTGATTCACCCGCCGATGCTCTACCTCGGCTACACCGGATTCACGATTCCGTTTGCCTTCGCCCTGGCCGCGCTCCTGGGGCGCTACCCCGGCGAGAAGTGGATCCACATCACGCGCCGCTGGACCATGATCGCCTGGTGCTTCCAGTCGGTCGGCATTCTCCTGGGCGCGCACTGGGCCTACGCCGTGCTGGGCTGGGGCGGCTACTGGGCCTGGGACCCGGTGGAAAACGCTTCCCTGCTCCCGTGGATTACCGGAACCGCGTTCTTGCACTCGGTGATGATGCAGGAAAAGCGCGGCATGATGAAGGTGTGGAATGTCTGGCTGGTCTTCGTCACGTTCCTGCTGTGCATCCTGGGCACGTTCCTGACGCGCTCGGGCGTGGTCAGCTCGGTGCACGCCTTCGCCGAATCGTCGATCGGCGGATGGTTTATCGCCTTCCTCGGTATCGCGCTCCTCGTTTGCCTGGGCGCCTGGTGGAAGAACCGCGATTACCTGCGCAGCGACAATCAGCTGGATTCGCTGGTCTCCCGCGAATCGAGCTTCCTGTTCAATAATCTCGTGCTCCTGGCCGCGTGCTTCGCCGTTCTGTGGGGCACGCTCTTCCCGGTGCTCTCCGAATGGGTGACGGGCAGCAAGATCAGCGTGGGCCCGCCATTTTTCAACAAGGTCAATATTCCCATTGCGCTGTTTCTGCTGCTCCTGACCGGCTTGGGCCCCCTTCTGGCCTGGCGCAAGACTTCGCTCGACGCCCTGCGGCGCAACTTCGCCTGGCCGCTGGCGGGCGGCGTCGTGGCGGGCGCGGCGGCATTCGCGTTTGGATTCCGGGAATTCTATCCGCTGATCTGCCTGATTCTTTCGGTGTTCGTGACGCTGACCATCGTCGCCGAATTCTATCGTGGCGCCCGGGTCATCTCCCGGCACGAGGGCACGAACCTGCTCACGGCCGTCGGCTCGCTCACCATGCGCAACACGCGCCGCTACGGCGGCTACGTTGTGCACTTGGGCATGGTGCTCGTCTTCATGGGCATCGCCGGCTCCGCGTTCAACCGCGACATTCAGATGGACATGGGCCCGGGCCAAACTCTTGCGATCGGCCCCTACACCATCCTCTGCCAGAATTTCGACCAGGTGCAGAACGACAATTACCAGTCCGAGCGCGCCACCCTGGAAATCTTCCGCAACGGCCGCTCGGTGATGATGCTCTATCCCGAGCGCCGTTTCTTCTTCACCAGCCAGGTCACGCAAACCATGGTCGCGCTCCAGAGCTCGCCTCTCCACGACCTCTACGTGGTCTATGCCGGACGCAGCCCGGACACCAACCAGCCCGTCATTCACGCCTATCTGAATCCGCTCGTGAAATGGATCTGGTTTGGCGGCATCATCGTCGTGCTCGGAACCGGCCTCGCCATGCTACCCAACCGCCGCGCCGCCCTGGCCACCGCCACCGAGAAATCCGCAAGCCACAGCCTGGCCGCGGAATCCGCTTCCCCCTTGGGCGCCAACGCCGATGACTAGCCAACGCGTTTGCAGCGCCGGCGTGGCGCCGGTAGAGTTGCGCAGGGGCACCCCTTTGTCGGTGCCGTCCCGTTTCTGGAGTGCGGCGGCTGGCCGCCGCTTTCCCTGGCCGAAGCTGGCCTCAGCTTCTCTGCTCATCCTGCTCCTTGCCGCCGCCCCGCTTTGCCATGCGCAGCAATCGGCGCGCGCCAAGGCGCTGGGACAGAAGCTGCTGTGCGTCTGCGGATGCAACCAAGGCCTGATCGCCTGCAATCACGTCGGCTGCACCACTTCGCACACCATGCTCAAGGAACTCGACGACCGCATCGCCCGCGGCGATTCCGACCAGCTCATCCTGCAATCCTTCGTTCAGGAATACGGCCTGACGGTCCTGGCGGAGCCTCCCGCGAAGGGCTTCAACTGGGTGGCCTGGGTGATTCCGATCCTGGTGCCTTTCATCGCCCTGTATATTGTCTGGGAAGTCGTGCGCCGCTGGCGCCAGCGCGCCGCCTTGGCCCCGGCGGGCGGCCCCCAGGTTTCAGCGGAACTGCTCGATCGCGCCCGCCAGGAGTCCGAGAAGGAATCCAATGAATAACCTCGACATCGCCGCCGCCATCTCCTGCGCCGTGCTCGCCGCCGCCGCGCTCGCGTTCGTATTCAACGTGCGCCTCGGCGATTCCGACGCCGCGCCGCATCGCACCAAGCTCAATCAGCTCATGGACCGGCGCGACGCCATCTACGAAAATCTGCGCGACCTCCGCTTCGAATATCGCGCCGGAAAATTCTCCGAAGCCGACTACGAAGAAACGAAGCGCTCGCTGGAAATCGAGGCCGCGCGCGTCCTGGCCGAGATGGACACCCTCACCGGCAGCACTCCGACACCGGCGACCCGCCAGGCCGCCTCAGAAAAGGGCCACCGCTCATGATGCTTCGCCATTGTCACCGGTTCATCCTTGCCTCGCTGCTTCTTGGCCTGCTGGCCTCCGCATCGCTGGCCGGCACGGTCGCGGGCACGGTCCGCAACGGCACCACCGGCAAACCCGCGGTGGGCGTGGAGGTGATCCTCATCCAGCTCCAGGGAACCATGCAGCCGGTCGCCAACACCAAGACCGATTCCCAGGGCCACTACCAGTTCGATCATTCCATGCTCGGGACCGCGCCCATGCTCCTCCGCGCCGTCTATCGCGGCGTGAACTATCACGAGCCGGTGCCGCCCGGCACAACCACCGCGGACCTCCAGGTCTTCGAGCCGACCGACAAACCCAGCGCCTTCCGCGTCACGGCTCACGCCATCATCCTGCAGCCCACCGGATCGGATCTGGTCGTCGCCGAAGAGTACAACATCCAGAACAGTACGAAGCCTCCGGTCGCCTATTACCGCGCCGATGGCTCGTTCTCGTTTTCCCTACCCGCCGGCGCCCAACTGGGCGACGTCTCCGCCGTGGCCGCCTCCGGCATGCCCGTCAATCAGACCCCCATCGACAAGGGCGCCAGCGGGCAAGCTATCGCCTATGCCTTCCGGCCTGGAGACAGCGAGGTGCGCCTGTCGTATCGCGTGCCTTACCCCGGCAATCAGACCCGGTTTGCGGTCGTCTCGCGCTACGCCGCCGAACGCGTGGCGGTTTTTGCGCAGCCCTCGGTTCAGATTCAGGGCGAGGGGTTTTCACCGGCCGGCCAGGAGCAGGGATTCAACGTCTACTTTCACGGCCCGGTCGCAGCCAACGCTCCGCTCGCGATCTCGGTTTCCGGCACCGCTCCGGCGGCGCCCCAAAGCTCGGGCGCCTCGAGCCCTGCCGGCGGTGATGATTCGCAGAACCCTGCGGTCAACTCGCGCGCCGAATCCGGCGCCGAGGCTCCCGCCGCCAGCGTCACGACCATGCCCGCCCGTCTGGACAGTTTGAAGTGGATTATCGTCGCCGGATTCGGCGTGCTGTTCGCCTTTGGATTGTTCTACCTGTGGCGCCAGCCCCAAACCGCGCCCGCAGCCGCTGCCGTGGAGGCGCCCTCCTCCAAGCGCAAGAATGCAGCCGCACCGAAAGCGGCCGACGTCGACCGCGAAATTCGCGGGAGCCTCGACGGGCTCAAGGATGCCCTCTTCCGCCTGGAATTGCGCCGCGAGGCCGGCACCATCACTCAAGAGGAGTACGCCCGCGAACGCGAGCGCATGCAAAAGGTTTTGCGCGATCTGGTGAAAGGCTAACGACGACCTTGTCCGGCGCACTGTCCGCTCCCATGACGGGAAACCCCACGGCTCCGGCCCACGGCGCGCACGGCGTCACGGGCCTGGGAATTTCGTTTGAGAAACTGGAAAAACGCTTCGGATCGTTTATCGCCCTGCGCGACCTCTCGCTCGCGATTCTCCCCGGCGAATTCGTGGCCCTGCTGGGCCACAACGGCGCGGGCAAAACCACCCTGCTCCGCATCGCCGCACTGCTCATGAATCCATCCCGCGGCCAGGTGCGCTTCACCCCCGGCACCGCATCCAGCCCTCCGGTCACCGTGGACGATGCCAAGCGCCTGACCGGGATGGTCGGCCACAGCACGCTGCTCTATGACGAGCTGAGCGCCGCGGAAAATCTTTCGCTGTTCGCGCAACTCTACGGCGTCCCCGCCATACCCGGGCGCGTCGCGCAATCGCTCGAAGCCTGCGGCCTGGCTTCCCGCGCCGGCAGCCTGGTGCGCACGTTTTCTCGCGGGATGCGCCAGCGCCTGGCCATCGCCCGCGCCCTGCTGCACGGCCCGCGCCTGCTGCTGCTCGACGAGCCCGCCGCTGGCTTGGATCGCCAGGGGCTCGCCTGGTTCGGCCAAACGCTCGCGCACCTGCGAGAGAGCGGCTGCACCGTGCTCATGAGCACCCATGCGCGCAATGAATCGCTCGACCTCGCCACCCGCGCGGTTTTACTGGCCGGCGGGCGCATCGAACGCGACAGCGGCCCGGGCGGCGACCCGCGCCCTATTTTGGACGCCCTTCGCTCCGAGGCCTGAATGACCACCGCCCGCGCCGCCGCCATTTTGCTCACCAAGGAACTCCGCCTGGAATTCCGCACGCGCGAACTCCTGAATACGACGGTCATCTTCGCTCTCGTCGTCGTCGTGCTCTTCAGCTTTGCCTTCAATCCCACTCCCGAGGAATCCCGCCGCTACGGACCGGGCCTGCTCTGGATCGCCTTCCTGTTTGCCGGCTCGCTGATGCTGCATCCGTCGTTCGGCCGCGAGCAGGCCAACAACACGCTCGACGCGCTGCGCATGGCGCCCGTGTCGACCTTCGCCATTCTGCTGGGCAAGATGCTGGCGAATTTCATCTTCCTATCGCTGGCGGAGGTGGTGCTCGTCCCGGTCTTCGCCGTGCTCTACAACGTCTCGCTGGCGGGCGTGGTGGGCCGGCTGATCCTGGTGCTGATCCTCGGAACCCTCGGCATCGTCATCACCGGCACGGTCTTTTCCGCCGTCTCGGCGCACGCGCGGATGCGCGAACTCCTCCTGCCGCTGCTGCTGCTCCCGATTCTGGCTCCTTTGCTCATCGCCGCCGTCGAAGCCACCGCGTCGCTGCTCGCTGACCAGCCCGACCTCGACCGCACCTGGACCACTTTTCTCGCGGGATTTGATATTGTCTTTCTGACCGCTTCCTGGCTTCTGTGCGACTTCTTACTGGAGGAATGAGTGAGGTTCCCCGAATGAAAGCCCGAATCGCAGGCACCGCCCTGATCGCCGCGCTGGTCGTCTTCGCCGGGTATGCGGCGCTGTACATCGCCCCCGACGAGCGAACCATGCACGAAATCCAGCGCGTGTTCTACTTCCATCTCCCGGCGTGGATCACGTCCTTCACGGCCTTTACGGTGGTGTTCCTGGCCAACGTCGCCTACCTCCTCACGCGCCGCCCCCAATGGGATTCCCTCGGCGTGGCCGCCGCGGAAGTGGGCGTGGCCTGCTGCACAATCGGCCTGATCACCGGCCCGCTCTGGGCGCGCCCGGTGTGGGGCGTCTGGTGGACCTGGGACGCGCGCCTCACGACCACCTTCATTCTCTGGCTGCTCTACGTATCCTATCTGCTGCTCCGCGACCTGCTCGAGGACCCTGAGCGCCGCGCCACGCTGTCCGCCGTCTTCGGCATCTTCGCCTATTTGGATGTGCCGCTGGTCTACGTCTCGAACCGCCTGTGGAGAACCCAGCATCCCCAGCCCGTCGTTCTCGGCGGACAGGGATCGGGCCTCGACCCCACCATGGGGAAAGTTCTGGGCCTGTGCGTGGTCGCCATTTTCGGGGTGATGATTCCGATTCTGATGGATCGCTACCGCCTCGAACGCCTGCGCCACGAACTCGACGAACTTCGCCTCGAAGTCGAGGCGCGCACCTCCGACTCGAATTCCGCCGTCACGCCCGGTTCCCGAAAGGATACGCCATGAAAAATTTTCAGTATCTCTTCACTGCCTGGATGGCCGTGTGGGCCGTCTTCTTTGTCTACGAACTCTCCATCGCCAGCCGCGTCGCCCGCCTGCGCGACGAGGTCGAGCGCCTCAAGCAGCAGCTCCGCGGTGGCTGATCCGCTCACGAGCGGATCATGGTCAGCAACATCTTGAACCGGGTGACGGCTTTCACGGCATGCGGCTGGTGCGCCGGCATGAGAACCATTTCACCCGAACGGGTCCGCAGCGGCTTCCCGGATACGGCAATCTCGGCTTCGCCCTCCAGAACGTGCGCCAGGGCGTCAAACGGCGCGGTATGTTCGCTCAAGCCCTGCCCTTCATCGAACGCGAATAGCGTGACCGTACCGGTCTGGCGTCCGACCAGCACCCGGCTGACGATCGAGCCCTCCTGGTAACTCGCGAGCGTCGCCAACTGCACGGCTTCCGCGGCGGGGATCTCCTTGCTTGGCTGTGCGGCCATCCTTCCTCCTTTGGCGCGTCGAAATTCGTCTGCTTAGGCTGAAACGCGCTTCAGCGTCTGCGATGCCGCGAGCCTGCGCGCTTGGCGCGCCGGGACTTGCGTCTGCTGGCTTCCGCGCCAGCCGGCCAGGAGAGGGTAAGGAGGAAGGCGCTATCTTCGAGCGCTTCCACGTCGTGAGGCAGGCGCTGGTCGAGCACAACCAGGTGGCCCGCAGGCAGGTCCACTGTGTGCCGGGGCAGATGAACTCGCAGGTGGCCCGAAATGGTTTGCATGGAAATGCGGGCAGCGGCCTGGTGCTCGCTCATGCGCGTGTTGGCCTTCATCGAGATCAGAACCACCCTAAGGTCAGCGTGCTTCACGAGCGTCGTGGAGCTTCGGCCCGCCTCCTGAAGCCATGCTTCTTCCCTGCGCTGCCGGACGATCTCTTGCCCAAGATCAAATTCAAGGCAGGGTGTGCTGAGGGTCCCATTAATCAATCGATGCCCGGCATGAGGCTTGCGTGTCTTTCGTCGGCTGATGGCCATTGCTGGTCCTCCCACGGGCAGCCGGGCTGCTGGCCGGCATGGTGAGGGGCCTCGTTCGCCCGCGGCCTGCTGCCAATCCTGGTCCTCCTATACGCTTCCCTGTCTGGCCAAGTCAAGCTTGCGACAACGGAGGCTGATTCGGCTGTCCCGCGAGCTACTCTCGTGCGCACGCACCGCGCCGCCTCGCCAGCAAACCCTGACTCGAACGTTTACTTTGGATCAATGGGTTTAGGGGGGATTGCCAGAAGACTGAGCTACGGAGTGCCTGGGGCGAGCTCCCACGACTCGCTTTCCGGAAGCAGCGTCGAAACCGCCTTCTCCAGCTCATGCGCACTGTGGACGTCCTGCGGGTAATTGTAGAGCAACACCTCGAACTTGAAGAGATTCCCTGTCCCGACAAATCGCAAGGATTCCTCAAGACGGCTAGATACTTTCTTCGCGCCGGCCGAGGCGGTGTCCGGCAGAACGACCCCGCACAATCCTGGACCAAACAGATACACCGAGTCCGTGGGCCGCAGCTGGCGCGTGATCGCCCGCGCCGCCTCGCCCAGCGCCGCCCGGCCTTCGTTCGACTCTGGCCCGCCCCGCGACACCGCCACCTTCACCACCAACAAGGTCAGCGCTCTCTCCGAACTGGCCGCGCGCCGCACTTCCATGGCCAGGCAATCCTGAAAACGGTGCAGGTCGGGCAGCGACTGCAGCAGGTCCGTATTGCCCTGATCGCGCAGCTTGATGTTCCTCTCCAGCTCTTCCAGCAGCCCTTGCTTCAGCCGCCCCACCGTCCGCTGCCGGTCCAGCAAGTATCCCGCAAACAGCACCACCAGGGCGCAGAATCCGATGAACGCCACGCGCATGCCCCACCGACCTCCCTCGGCCGGATGCACAAACACCAGCGGATACATCAGCAGCGCATCGCCAGCCGCCAGCACCAGGACGATCAGCACCGCCAGAATCGTCAAATGCAGTTCGTGGCGCTCCAGCCGGTCAAGTTCCGCTCGATCGAAGGCCATGCTCGCCTAACCTCACGCGCGAAAGGATGGGCGCGCAGCCCGGTTACTACCTCCACTCAACCTAGACCCGATGGCCGCTTCCGTCGATAGTACCTTGCGCATGTGTCGCCAAATCGTTACCGCAGAACCCACCCTGGCGGCATCGCAGCAGCCAGAAAACCCGCTTCCCCGGAGTGATTCCCGAGGGACACGGGCTGTACAGGTACCCTTTGAGCATCGCTGTGACGCACGCACTTGCAGCGCCAGGAGAGGTCGAGGAACATAGTGGCGGTTTGTGCCCGCCGGGGGGCGGCACGAACCGGTGCAAATTGACACCACACCACGCTGACCAGCAGAAACGAGGGTTTATGAAACGATTGAACGGGCTCGCTATTCTCATGCTTGCTGCAAGTTTGCTGATCGCTCCCGCGGCGGCGCGAGCCGCTGATTCCGATGCCAAGAGCTCCGGCTCCGAAGCGTCCACCGTAGCCAATGATCTCGCCAAGCTGCGCGAGGCGCTCGCCGAGCAGCAGAGGCAGATCGCGCAACAGCAGCAGGAAATCGAGGCGCTGCGCCAGATGGTATCCGCCAAACAGGATGCCTCGGCCAAGACCGACGACCAACAGCCGCGCTTGATCGATGCGGCCCTGCGCGCGCCGGCCAGCCCGGCCCGCGCCATCGACGCTCCCGCCTATGGCGGCGGGGCGCAGTCCCAGGCACCACCCAAAGATTCCCCGCTCTCCGTGCGCATTGGCGGAACCGAATTCACTCCCGGGGGATTCGTGGACTTCACCACCTTCTTCCGGTCCACCAACCTGGGAAGCGGAATGTCGACGACTTTCGGCACCGTGCCTTTCAACAACACGATCTACGGCCATCTGTCGGAGATTCGCCTGACCTCGCAAAACTCCCGCATCTCCCTGAAAACCGCGGGCAAGTACGGCGAAAACAACGTCACGGGCTACCTGGAAATGGATTTTCTGGGCAATGACGCGGCCAACGTCTTCGTCTCCACCAACAGCCATACCCAGCGGGTCCGCCATTTCTGGCTCGACCTGAAGCGCGGCAAGTGGGAGATCCTGGGAGGACAAACCTGGAGCTGGCTGACGCCCAATCGCGTGGGCCTGTCGGCCGTATCCACCGACGTGGCTAACACCATCAACGTCGATCCCAACTTCCAAGTGGGGATGAGCCTGACCCGCGCCGCGCAGTTCCGGCTGGTGTATCACCCCAATGAAAAATGGGCCTTCGGCGTGGCCGTCGAAAATCCCCAGCAGTATGTCGGCGCCGGGGAAGTCATCTACCCATTTCAATTCAATGCGGCGCTGGGGCCGCAGTTTGACGCCGCCAACAACACCGCCACCCCCAACGTCGCTCCCGATTTCATTTCCAAAGTCGCTTACGACACGGACTTCTCCGGAAGGCATCTCCACGCGGAGGTGGCCGGCTTACTCACCACGGTAAAAGCGACCGTCGTCCCAATCACTGGTATTACGTTTGAGCCGCACACGAAGGTGGGCGGAGGCGTCGAAGCCGCGGCCAACGTGGAGATCGTCAAGAACTACCGCGTGCTGTTCAACGGCTTCTACAGCGATGGCGGCGGCCGTTACCTGCTGGGATTGGGGCCGGATGTGGTCATACGTCCGGTGGCGTATGGGCTGGCGGGCTACAACATCCTTCCTTCCCTGGTTCATTCCGGGTCGGGGGTTCTTGGCTTCGAAGCTCAGGTCAGCCCCAGGACGTTAGTGGCGGCTTACTACGGCGGAGCCTACTTCCAGCGCAACACCTTTCAGGACATCACTTCGCCGCTGGTCGTGAAGCCCTTCATCGGCTTCGGCGGGCCGAACTCACCCAACAGCGCCAACCGCGCCGTGCAGGAAGGTACGTTGGACTTGACGCAAACGTTCTGGAAGAACCCGCAGTACGGCGCCATGCAACTCGTCACGCAGGTGTCCTACGTAACGCGCGCCCCGTGGTTCGTCGCGCTGGGGGCACCCAAGAACGCGCACCTCGTCATGGGCTATGTCAGCGTGCGCTACGTTCTGCCCTAGCCGCCGGCTCCGCGTTCCTCACCATTTCCCCGCGCCGCTTTCCCCGGAAAGCGGCGCGGCCATTTTCACCCTCCCGCGTGGGGCATTGAGAGCCAAAGCGCCTTCCAGATCAAAGGCTAAAGGCCGGGCCGCCCGCCACCATCGCTTGTGACATCTGGGCAAATTCTTGCTATTCTCGCCTTGGAATTCGCCATGGACGCCGCGAAACCCGGTCTCGTCGTGAGGCGCATGACGCCGGAGGATATCCCGGCGGTGGTGGCATTACAGCGCCACGTATACCCGGAAGGGCTCGCCTGGAGCCCTGCGGAGCTCACGCAGCATCTCACCATTTTCCCCGAGGGCCAGCTGGTGGCGGTGGACGAAACCGGCCGCCTGCTGGGTTCGTCGAGTTCGCTGATCATCGACTGGGACGATTACGCCGAGTCGGCGAAATGGCCGGCCATCACCGGCCACGGCACGTTCAGCACGCATAACCCCCGCGGAACCACCCTTTACGGCGCGGACATGTGCGTTGACCCGCACACCCGCCGCCGCGGCGCCGGTTCCCTCTTCTACGAAGCGCGCAAAACACTGATCAAGGAGCGCGGCCTGAAACGGCTGCTGACCGGCGGACGCATCCCCGCCTACGCCGCCGTCTCAAGCCACATGACCCCGCAGGAATATGTGGCCGAAGTGGTCAAGGGCAGGAGAAAAGATCCGACGCTGAGCTTTCAGCTCGCCAACGGCCTGGTGGTGCTCGACGTGGTGCCCGAGTATCTCGACGATCCCGATTCGCGCGGCTTTGCCACGCTGCTCGAATGGCTGAACCCCGAATACGTGGCGGCGGTGGGCCTGGAAGCCGCCGAAGAGCAGGCCGCCATCGAGGAACTGGCCGAGGAAGCGGGCCGCGCGCATCCCCGGCCCGCGCACGTGCGCATTGCCGCGATGCAGTACCTGCTGCGCCCCATCACGCGCTTCGAGGAGTTCGCCACGCAGGCCGAGTTCTTCGTCCGCAGCGCCCAGGAATACCACACCCACTTCGTCCTGTTCCCCGAGTATTTCACGATGCAACTGCTCAGCTACCTGCGCGAAGCCGCTCCGGCGCGCGCCGTGCGCCGCCTGGCGCAGCTCACGCCCGAGTACGAAGCTCTGTTCAAGCGCCTGGCCACGCAGACCGGAATGTACATCATCGCCGGAACGCATCCGATCATCGAGCGCGGCGAACTGTTCAACGCCGCGCACCTGTTCACGCCCAACGGCCGCATTTTTCGCCAGAAGAAAGTCCATTTAACGCAGACCGAAAAGGGGCAGTACCAGATGAGCCGCGGCCACGGCTTCTACGTCTTCCACACCGACTTCGGCAACATCGCCATCCTGGTCTGTTACGACGTCGAGTTCCCCGAAGCGGCCCGCGTGCTGGCCGAAGGCGGCGCGCAGATTGTCTTCGTTCCCTCCTGCACGGACGAACGCCAGGGTTTCTGCCGCGTCCGCTATTGCGCCCAGGCCCGCGCCAGCGAAAATCAGATTTACGTGGCCATGGCCGGCACCGTCGGAAATCTACCGGAAGTCCCTTGCATGGCGACGCACTACGGCCAGGCCGCCATCCTCACGCCGTCGGACTATTTTTTCGCCCGCGACGGCATCGCCGCCGAGGGCACCGTCAATCAGGAGCAGATGGTCATCTCCGATGTCGACATGAACCTGCTGGACGAACAGCGCTTGAACGGCACCGTCCTGCCCCTGAACGATCTGATCAAGGACGCTTACGACCGCGTGATCCATTACGTCGACCGGCGCAATGGGGAGCCCCCGGCCCGCGCCTCTTCCCCGGCCGAGCCGCCGCAGCCTTCGCCCAAGCCGTAGCCCACATTGCCTCCGAGCGCGCCGAACGCCTGCGCCTCGGCAACCGCCGAGGAAACCCTTCCCGGCACCGCGCCATCGAATTGACCAGGAAGAGCCCGGCTTTGAAGGAGTATAATTTGAGCTGGCTTCGTCCGGAGGTTCCAATGAGGAAATCGTTTGCCGCCCAGTGGATGGCGACGCTCCTGGTCGCTTCGCTCTTCACGCTGCCCGCCATGGCCGCCGCCCCGCAGGAGCAGCAGCAATCGTCCCAGCCGCCGGCCTCCTCGCAGCCACCGGATACCCAGCAGCCGCCGGCCTCCTCGCAGCCACCGGATACCCAGCAGCCGCCGGCCGCACCACCGGCAACGACGCCGGCCACCACGCCGCCCGCCCCGGCCCCGGCCGCCAATTCCGACGTGGTTCCCCAGAAGGATAATCCCAACGTGAAGCCCGGCAGCAAGGCCGACGTCAGCGCCATCGGCAACCGCCGCGTGGGAAAGGGCCTGGATTTTTATTCCATCGAGAGCGAGATTAAGCTCGGCAAGCAGCTATCGCAGGAAGTAGAAAAACACGCCAAGTTTATCGACGACCCGGTCATCACCGAATACGTGAACCGCGTGGGCCAGAATCTGGTCCGCAATTCCGATGCCCGCGTGCCGTTCACCATCAAGGTCATCGATTCCGACGAGGTCAACGCCTTCGCCCTCCCCGGCGGATTCTTCTACGTCAATAGCGGCATCCTTCTCCACGCCGATGAGGAAGCGGAAATGGCTGGCGTCATGGCTCACGAAATCGCCCACGTCTGCGCGCGGCACGGCACCAAGCAAGCCACCAAGGGCCAGATCATAAACTTGGCGTCCATTCCGGCAATGATCTTCATTCCCTACTCCTGGGCCGGCTACGCCATCTACCAGGGCATCAATTTGGGTATCCCGCTTACCTTCCTGAAGTTCTCGCGCGACGCCGAGCGCGAGGCGGATTATCTCGGCCTGCAATACATGTACAACGCCGGCTACGACCCCAACGCCTTCGTGGCCTTCTTCGAAAAGGTCCAGGCGGACGAAAAGAAACAGCCCGGCACAATTCCCAAGGCGTTCTCCAGCCACCCGCCCACTCCGGACCGCATCGAAGCGGCGCAGAAGGAAATCGCCACCATCCTCCCGGCGCGCGAACAGTACATCGTGACCACCTCGGAGTTCGACTCCGTCAAGCAGCGCCTGCAGATGATCGAACTCAACATCAAAGCCAAGGACGCCAAGTCCAATAAGCCAACGCTGCGGAAGAAGACCGAGCACGACAAGGGCGGCAACACCAAGGCCGACGGCAGCTCCACTTCGGCGGGCTCGGATCAAACCACCGACGATAGCGACCGCCCGACGCTCAAGAAGCGCCCCGACGATCAGCAGCCCTAACGCGCGGTCACGGCTGGAAGCTTCGAGCGAAAGCGAAAGACATCCGAAAAAGGAAAAGGCGCCCGGTTTCCCCCGGGCGCCTTTCTATTTCAGTGCGGATAAAATAAAAAACCAGGCGTCAGTGCGCGTGAACTTCGGCCACGCCCAGCCGCTTGAGTCCCTCGGCGTAGTATTTGCGGTACAGGATGTCCCACTCCTCGCTGCCTTCGAGGACTTCCTTTTTCTGCGAGCTGATCTTGGCCCGCACTTCGGTGTCCACCTGCTCCTCCAGCTTCAGCAGCGACGTGATGATGTTGACGATTTCCTGCCGGATCGTGTCGCGGTCCTCGACAAAATCCACGTCGGGAAGCGACACCAGCAGGTCAATGATGCGGTGAGACAATCGCACGGTCTTTTCACGGCTCAGTCGCATAGCGGCCCGGGTTAGCGGAGAATCAGCTTCCTTTCTCTGGCGAGCTGCCCCTTCACCTTCTTGTACATCTCCTGATACGACGCGCCGCTCCGCCGCATCTCCTCGGAATAGCGGTTCAGGATCTCGCGTACTTCCTCGTTCAGCCGGTCCTCGATTCCCACCTCATCGGCCATCACCTGCCGCACCTGCTGCGTCAGATTTTCCGCGTTCTTGCTTTCGATCATTTTGCCGGCCACCAGCCGCTTCACCACTTCCTTGGCGATGTGGCCCACAAAATCCCTGGACAGAAGCATTCGGTTTCGCTCCGCGATGCATTCGCAACGCAATTCAGTCTACTGGGTGCATGCAAACAGTGTCAAGACAAGCGAAGGCAGGTTGTGGCGGCGATTTCGCGCGCTTCAGAGCACGGTGGAGGCAAATCGGGCAAACCGGAGGGCCGCCTCCGGGGATTGGTCGTCCACGATCAAAACCGTCAGCCGCGACGTCTCCAGCGACGCCACATGCTGGCTCCCCTCTTCGGAGACCCGCAGCGGCGCTCCGTTCACCGTTTCCCGGATGGCTCCGGGCAACGGGTCGGTACCCCGCCCGCGCAAATACACCGAGAACTCATGCCCGTCCGCGGAGTACACCAGGTGGACAAACACGCGCCGGCCCACGAAACACAGCCGGCCCCGCTCCAGATGATACCCTTGCGCGGAAAGGGCCAGAACCGCCGAACCGGGCACCCCTCGCCGGTCCGCCAGCGCCGCTATCTGCGCCCGATCGGTTACCCATCGCCGGGGCTGTCGCTCTGCGATCTCGTGCCGGTGATCCCGCGCCGCTGCGGCATACACGCGTACCAACTGCGGCCCCATCAGCACCAGGAAGCCCAGAGCGGCCAGCAGAAACATTGCTGCGGCGCTCATCACGGCGATCACCCACGGGCGCGGCCGGTGGGGGCGCGCCACGGGCTGAATCCTGCGCCGCGCAGCGCCCACATGGGCCTGCCGCAGCAACTCCTCGAAACACCCCGGACACCGCTTCAGGTGAGCGTCCAGAACGGACGCGCGGCGGCTGTCGAGTTCGCCGCTCAAATACAGCGGCGCCAGCTCCGCCAAGTCCGCGCACGTCGTAGGCCTCTCCCTCGGTTCCATGCGATCCCCTTGGGCCCATTCATATCACGCCTCACCCCGCCCGCGCTACTGGGACCCCTTGCGTTCCCATGCCCTACCGACTTCTGCTATTCTGACGTGTCGCACTCGCCGCCCGGCGGTATTCCGGCGCGGCACCATACTTCCATACAGGGGAATGATCCAACGTGACTTCATCATCGGATTCCAATAGCGCTCTCAAGCGCGCCTTCAATTTCAACGCCGGGCCGGCGGCACTCCCGCTGCCTGTGCTCGAACGCATCCGGGAAGAACTCCTCGATTATCGCGGCACGGGCATGTCCGT
Source organism: Terriglobia bacterium (assembly GCA_020072765.1). Taxonomy (GTDB): domain Bacteria; phylum Acidobacteriota; class Terriglobia; order Acidiferrales; family UBA7541; genus Palsa-295. The sequence continues at coordinate 25,784 of JAIQGD010000025.1, read as the reverse complement.
CATGGAGCTGAGCCATCGCTCGGCCGAGTACGAGGCCATCAACGACACCGTGGAAAAGTCGCTGCGGCGTCTGCTCGCCATTCCCGACGACTACATCGTCCTGCTCCTGCAGGGCGGCGGCAGCCTCCAATTCGCCATGGTCCCGATGAACCTCTACCAGCCCGGCAAGCCCGTGGACATGCTGCACACCGGCTCCTGGACGGCCAAGGCCATCGAGGAGCTCAAGAAGCTGGCGCAGCACCGCCTGGCCGCTTCCACCGAGGCCGACCACTTCACCCGCGTGCCGCGCACCGATGAGATCACCCTCTCGCCGGACGCTTCCTACGCCTATATCTGCACCAACAACACCATCGAAGGCACGCAGTGGAGCCAAATGCCGGCCACCGGCAACGTGCCGCTCGTGGCGGACATGTCCTCGGACATCGCCTCGCGCCCCCTCGACGTCCGCCAGTTCGGTTTGATCTTCGCCGGCGCGCAGAAGAATCTCGGCCCTTCGGGCGTCACCGTCGTCGTCGCCCGGCGCGACCTCGCCGAGCGCGCGCCCGAGAACATCGCCAAGATTCTGCAATACCGCACCTTCATCAAGGACCGCTCGCTCTACAACACGCCGCCCACTTTCGCCGTCTACGCCCTGGGACTCGTGCTCGATTGGATGGAGAGCGTGGGCGGCCTGGCAGGCATGGAAAAGCGCAACGAGGAAAAGGCCCGCCGCCTCTATGACGCCATTGACGCCAGCGGCTACTACCGCTGCCCCGTCGAGAAGCAGTCCCGCTCGCGCATGAACGTCGTCTTCCGCGTGGCCGGAGGCGACGAAGCCATCGAGAAAAAGTTCGCGAAAGAGGCCGAGGCCGCCGGCCTCATCGGCGTCAAAGGACACCGCTCGGTGGGCGGCATGCGCGCCTCCATCTACAACGCGGTCCCCATCGAGGCTGTGGATGCGCTGGTGGCCTTCATGCGCGAATTTGAACGCAAGAAAGGCTAAGAAACCGCCTCGGGAAATCTTAATCACCGCTGCGCATTCGCCACAGAATGTGGCTTCTCTACAACACTGCGCCTTGACTTGTCACGCTACTCCCGCTATCGTCACATCCCATGGCCTCCAGGTTCCCAACTGCGGCGGAATCCGACCCCCACCTGGCCAGTCCAGTAATTGACGCGCGCCAAGAGCGCCGCCTGAGCCGCCCGGAGCGGCGCAGCGCCTCCGTCCAATCGTTAGCCGCCCATGCGCCTGAAAATACGCATCCCCCGCTCGACGACTACTACAACGCTCTATTCACCGCCTTCGGACCCCAACAATGGTGGCCCGCCAAAACCTCCTTTGAGGTGATTGTCGGCGCCATCCTGACCCAAAACACGGCTTGGACCAACGTCGAGCGCGCCATCGCCAATCTGCGCTCCGCCGGCCTGCTCTCCCCCGCGGCAATCGAGAAGGTGCCGCTGAGGCGCCTGGAAACGCTGGTCCGTTCCTCGGGCTATTTCCGGCAAAAGGCGCGCAAACTGAAGGCGTTCTGCACGTTTCTGCGCGCGGAATACCGCGGCTCGCTTCCGCGCATGTTCCGCACGCCCACACCGGAGCTGCGCGAGAAACTGCTGAGCGTTTTCGGCATCGGCCCGGAGACCGCCGACTCGATCCTGCTGTATGCCGGCGGCCACGGCGTCTTTGTCGTGGATGCCTACACCAAGCGCCTGCTCGTGCGCCACGGCTGGGCCGGCGAAAAAACCACCTACGACCAGATGCGCTGGATATTCGAGCGCCAGTTCCCCGGTGACGCGCGGCGCTTCAACGAATTTCACGCCTTGATCGTAACCACGGGCAAAAACTTCTGCCGCACGCAGCAGCCGCTGTGCGGCCAGTGCCCCCTGGGACGCTACCTCGAGGAGGGCCGCTAGTCGTGCAGCCCCCCAAATGGAAGCGCGACGTCTGGCTCACGGTCGGAGGCGTGGTCGTCGCGCTGCTGACCGCGGCGGTCGTCACCCTGGGCTCGCTCAACGTCACGGTGCGCCCCGAACAGGGAAACGCTTTCGTCGTTTTCTTCGCCCTCTCCCTGTTCATCGCCGTGGCCCTGCTGATCTTCAGCCTGATCCTGGGGCGGACCCTGGTGCGGCTCTGGGCGGAGCGTCGCAGCGGCCACATGGGCTCGCGCTTCAAGGTGAAGATGGTGCTGGGCGCGATGGGCGTCTCGCTGCTCCCCATCGTGTTTCTGTTCTTCTTCAGCTACGCGCTGGTGAACCGCACTCTAAACACCTGGTTCCCCCGGCCGCTCGAAATTGCCAACGAGCAGAGCCGGGCGCTCGTGGACGACTTCACAACTCGGGGACATGCCCGCATGTCGCAGCAGGCCCAATCCGCCTGCGCGCTGATCGACCAACAGCATGTGGCCTCGAACGACGCACTGCACCGCGCCGCACCGGATGCCGACGCGCTCTGGTTCATCAATCCAGATCAGTCCATCGGAGCCATGGTATCCGCCCGATCGGATTCTTCCGGCCGGGCGCCGGAATCGCCCAGGCTGGCGCGCACGCTCCCGACCGGCGCGGAGATTTGGGCTAGCGAGCATCTCACCTATATCGCCGACCGGGCGCCCTGCCGGACCGGCACGGTCGTCGTGGCCCGCGCCGTCCCAGCCGCCTTCCTCCAGCGCTACAACGAGATCGAAACGCAAACGCGCATCTACCAGCAGCAGCGGCAGCAATTGCGCTCCTATAAGCGCGTCATTCTGGCCGCCCTGTCGCTGATCACCCTGCTGCTGGTCTTCACCACAACCTGGGTGGCCCTGTTTCTCTCCAAGCAGGTGACCGTGCCCATCCAGGCCCTGGCCGAAGCCACCCGCGAAATCTCGCGCGGCAATTTCGACCATCGCATCGGCGTGCAGGCGCAGGACGAGCTCGGCACTCTGGTCCGCTCCTTCAACCGCATGACCGAGCAGTTGGGCGAAGGGCGGCGCCAGATCAACGAATTCACGCAAAGCCTCGAGCAAGCCGTCGAGGAGCGCGAGCGCCGCCGCAAATTGATGGAGGCCATCCTCGAAAACATTCCCACCGGCGTGGTCTCGCTCGACGCTTCCGGCAACGTGGCCAGCGTCAATCGCGCGCTCGCCACCATCCTGGGCCCGTACGCGCCCCAGGCGCGCACCCTGTCCGACTTGCTCGGCGAGGAGGCATCGAGCGCCGTCCTCTACCTGATGCGCCGGTCGGTGCGCATGGGCGCTGCTTCGCAAGAGCTGGAAATCGCCGCCAGCGGCCGCCTGGTGCGCGCCGCCGTCACGGTCAGCTCGCTGGGGCCCAGCCGGGCCAACCCCGGCTTCGTGGTCGTGATCGACGACCTCACCGACCTGCTGCAAGCGCAGAAGGCCGCCGCCTGGCAGGAAGTGGCGCAGCGCATCGCGCACGAAATCAAGAATCCTCTCACCCCGATTCAGCTTTCCGCGCAGCGCCTGCTGCGCCATCTGGAGCGCGCCGCCCCCGCCGCGCCCGGAGCGTCGCGCACCGAATTCGAACGCCTCACCGCCGAGTGCGCCAGCCTGATCGAGCGCGAGGTGCACACGCTCAAGTCTCTCGTCGACGAATTCTCGCGCTTCGCCCGCTTCCCGGCCGCGCGGCTCGCGCCCGCCGACGTCAACGCCATTGTCTCTGGCGCCCTCGGTCTTTTCGACGGACGCCTCGACGGCATCACTGTGCGCGCCGAACTCGCCGCTTCCCTTCCGCCCGTCAAGGCCGACGCCGAGTTGATGCGGCAGGTCGTCGCCAACCTCATCGACAACGCCGCCGAGGCCATGGAGGGCCTGCCCCTGCGCCAGTTGCGCGTCCAGACCCGCGCCGATAGCGACGGAGATGCAGTCGAGATCGCGGTGGCCGACACCGGCCACGGGATTTCCCCCGTGGACAAGGAAAAGCTCTTCTTGCCGCAATTTTCCACCAAGGACCGCGGCACCGGCCTCGGCTTGGCCATCGCCAGCCGCATCGTCGCCGAACATAACGGCGCCATTCGCATTGAAGACAATCTTCCCGCCGGAGCCCGATTCGTGATTCGCCTCCCCGCCGCCGATGCAGCAACCGCTCCGGCCGAGCCCAAATCCGAGAAACAGAAAGCCAGGAACGCCTAATGCCAGCCAGCATATTGATTGTCGACGACGAAAGCGGCATCCGCGAATCGCTCGGGGCCCTGCTGCGCGACGAGGGCTACGACGTCGAGGCCGCCTCTTCCGGCGAGCAGTGTCTGGAGGAATTGGCCCGCCGCCGCTTCGACCTCATTCTGCTCGACGTCTGGCTCACCGGAATCGACGGCCTGGAAACTCTCGAACGCCTTCAGGCCCAGGACGCCGCCCCCATGGTCGTCATGATCTCCGGCCATGCCAATATCGAAACCGCCGTGCGCGCCACCAAGCTCGGCGCCTTCGATTTCGTGGAAAAACCGCTGTCGCTCGAAAAAATGGTGGTGGTCGTGCGCAACGCCCTCGAATACCTCCGCCTGGAGGACGAAAACCGCCGCCTGCGCGCCCAACTCGAGGAGCGCCACCAGATTCTGGGCGCCAGCGTCCCCATGAAGGCGCTCCGCCAACAGATCGCCCTCACCGCGCCCACCAACGGCCGCGTCCTGATCTACGGCGAGAGCGGCACGGGAAAGGAACTCGTCGCCCGCGCGCTGCACGCCCACAGCCCCCGCAGCACCATGCCCTTTGTCGAGGTCAATTGCGCCGCCATTCCGGAAGAGCTGATCGAGTCGGAAATGTTCGGCCATCGCAAGGGCAGCTTCACCGGCGCCAGCGAGGACAAGGTGGGGAAATTCCAGAAGGCCGATGGCGGGACGCTGTTCCTCGACGAAGTGGGCGACATGAGCGTCAAGACGCAGTCCAAGGTGCTGCGCGTCCTCGAGGAGCAGCGCGTCGAGCCCCTGGGCTCGAACCGCCCGGTCACGGTCGACGTGCGCGTGATCGCCGCCACCAACAAAAAACTCGAGGAGGAAATCGCCCGCAACGCCTTCCGCGAGGACCTCTTCTACCGCCTCAACGTGATCCCCTTCTACGTTCCGGCGCTGCGCGAACGCACCGAGGACATTCCCATCCTGGCGGCGCATTTTGTGAAGGAATTCTGCGAGGCCTACGGCAAAAAATCGAAGACCTTCGCGCCCCCGGCCGCCGAAGTACTCCTCGCCTATTCATGGCCGGGAAACGTGCGGGAGTTGAAAAATCTGGTCGAGCGGCTGGTGATCATGTGCCCGTCGCCCCGCATCGAGCCGCATCATCTTCCGCCCGAGCTGTTCCGAGGCGCTTCCAAGAGCCCGCAGAAGCCCTACGAGAGCCTGCACGAGGCCCGCTCGGCCTACGAGCGGGAGTTTGTCCTGCGCAAGCTGGAAGAGCACCGCTGGAATATGACCCGCGCCGCCGCCGCGCTGGGCCTCGAGCGCAGCCACCTCTACCGCAAAATGCGCTCGCTCGGCATCGCCCCGTCGAAAGCGCTCTAAACACCCGGCAGGCCGGCTGGGAGCCGGATCGCACCACGACCCGCGGCAATCGGCTCGCTATTCCCCCGCCAGTTGTTCGAGCTGGCGGTGCCAGTCCAGTTGCCGCACCAGCGCGGCGCTCTGCCGCCAGTTCGCCTGCACTTTGACGAACAGCTCCAGAAAAACCTTCGTCCCCAAAATCGTTTCGAGCTCTTTCCGCGCGTTCGTCCCGATCTTCTTCATCGTCTCGCCGCCCTTGCCGATCAGGATGCCCTTCTGCCCTTCCCGCTCGACGTACACCGTGGCGCGAATCCTGACGATGTCCTTCCGCTCCTCGAAACTGTCCACCAGCACGGCGATGGCGTGCGGCACCTCCTCGCGCGTCGCCAGAATGGCTTTCTCGCGCACAATCTCCGCGGCCAGGAAGCGCTCCGGCTGATCGGTGAACTGGTCCGGCGGAAAGTACGGCGGCGCTTCCGGCAGAAGGTTCATCCATCCTTTTACCAGATCGAAGCAACCTTCCCCGGTTTGCGCGGAGATGGGGAACACTTCGGCGAACGCAAATTCCTTTTGGTAGCGGTCAATCAGCGGCAGCAGTTGCGGCTTGCTGATGCGGTCGATCTTGTTCAGCAGCAGAAACACCGGCCCTTGAAAGCGGCGCACCCACTCGATGGAAAACCGGTCTCCCCCGCCGTACTCCACCGACGCGTCCACGATCAGCGACAGGATGTCGATGCCCTCCAGCGCGTGCACCAGCTCGTCCATCATCTGGCGGCTGAGCACCGTCGTGGGCTTGTGGATTCCCGGCGTGTCGATCAGGACGATCTGCGCGTCCTCGCGGTTCACGATCCCCTGGATGCGGTTGCGCGTGGTTTGCGGCTGCGGCGAAACAATCGAAACCTTGTGGCCCACCAGCGTGTTGACGAGCGTCGACTTCCCGGCGTTGGGCCGGCCGACAATGGCGACGAATCCTGACTTGAAAGGCATGCTAGAAGGAATTGTACGCCTGTTTGCCCTGAGTTCTCAGTGTCTCTGCGGTGAGCGGCGGGCGCGCCGGGCGAAACTCAAGCAACCCGGTCGGGGAGGATCTTCACGCGCAGCTCGCGGGAGCGCGGGCCGTCGAATTCGGCGAAGAACACGGCCTGCCACCGACCCAGCGACAGACGCCCGTCTTCAATCCAGACCACCTGCGAGGAACCCACCAGAGCCGTCTTGATGTGCGAATCGGCGTTGCCTTCGGTGTGCGCGTAGCTGCCCGCGCTCGGCACCAGCCGGTCCAGCGTCGCCTCGATATCGCGGGCCACCGCCGGATCGTCGCCCTCGTTGATCAGCACTCCCGCGGTGGTGTGCGGGACGTACAGGTGGCAGATGCCGCCCGTGCAGCCGGACTCGCGAACCGCCGCCTCCACCGCGGCGGTCACATCCTGCAGCTCGGTGTGCCGCGTCGTGCGAATCGCCAGCGTGCGCACAAACGCCCGGCTGGTTGGATCGGGTTTGGGTTTCATCAGCGGAAGAGATGGTACCGCAGCAGGCGGCCGTCCACACCCAAAAAACAATGGGCGGCCATCACCTGCGCCGCCCGCTCACAGCTACGCGACCTTTCAGAATCGCTGCTGAGTCAGCCAAGGAGGCCGGTTTTGTAGCGGCCGGTCTCGCGAAGCAGGACCGGGCAGATGCTGCGACAGCCCACACACCAAACTGCAACAACGTCTAGTGCCCCCCGCTGCCCGACAGCTCGCGGACGATATCGCCCACGAACGCCTTGGCGTCCCCGAACAGCATCAGCGTCTGATCGAGGTAATACAGCGGGTTGTCGATGCCGGCGAAGCCGGGATTCATGCTGCGCTTGATCACCATCACCGTGCGCGCCTTGTCCACGTCAATGATGGGCATGCCGTAGATGGGGCTGCTGGTGTCGGTGCGCGCCGCCGGATTGGTCACGTCGTTGGCCCCGATGATCAGCGCCACGTCGGTCTGCGGCAGGTCCGAGTTGACGTCGTCCATCTCCTTCAGGCGGTCGTACGGGATGTCCGCTTCGGCCAGCAGCACGTTCATGTGCCCGGGCATGCGGCCCGCCACCGGATGGATGCCAAACCGCACGTCCACGCCCTTCTTGGTCAGCACGTCGAACAGCTCGCGCACCTTGTGCTGCGCCTGCGCCACGGCCATGCCGTAGCCCGGCACAATCACCACGCTGCTGGCCGCTCCCAGAATCGCCGCCGCTTCTTCCGCCGTTGCGCTCCGCACCGTCTTCGCTTCACCACCCGCCGCGGCGGCGGCCTGGACCTGTCCGAAGGCCCCGAAAATCACGTTGGCGAACGACCGGTTCATGGCCTTGCACATGATCACCGACAGAATGAACCCGGAAGACCCGTCCAGCGCGCCCGCCACAATCAAAAGCTTGCTATTGAGCACGAACCCCATCGCCGCCGCAGAAAGTCCCGCGTAGGAGTTCAATAGCGAAATCACCGTCGGCATGTCCGCGCCGCCGATGGGAATAATCAGCAGCACGCCGAATACGAGCGCGATGCCCACCATCGCGGGAAACAAATTCTTGTGCTCGGGATGCAGGATGAGGACGATGCCCACCACGATCGCCACCGCCAGCAACGCCAGGTTGACCAGGTTCTGCCCCTTGTACGTGATGGGCCGCTGCGGCAGCACCTCCTGCAGCTTCCCGGCCGCCATCAAGCTCCCGGTGAACGTCAAGCCTCCCAGGATCACTTCCAGGCAAAGCACGGCCATCATGAACTTCGGCACGTTGGGCGAGCGCAGGTAGAACTCCGCGGTGCCCACCAGCGTCACGCAGCAGGCGCCGAAGGCGTGGCTCAGCGCGGTCCGCTGCGGCACCGCCGTCATCGCCACCCGGCCGAGCGGCACGCCGATAATCGTGCCCAGCACCAGGGCGATGAAAATCCAGTGGTAGTCGATGATGCCCTTTTCGAACAGCGTGCCCACGATCGCCAGCAGCATGCCGACTTCGCCGGCCCATACGCCGCGCCGCGCCGTCGTCGGCGCGCTCATCCATTTCAGCGACAGGATGAACAGCGCCGTCGCAATCAGGTACACAACTTCCATGTAATTGAAGGTGGGGAGTGTCATGGTCACGGTTTCTGCGGCCGGGTGGTTTTGAACATCTTCAGCATGCGGTCGGTGATGTAGAATCCGCTCACGATGTTGCTGGTGGCGGCCACCACCGCGATGGTGCCCAGAATCGTCGCCAGCTTGCTCTTCCCCTCGCCCACCAGCACGATGGCGCCCACCACTGCGATGGCGTCCAGCGCGTTGGTCAGCGACATCAGCGGCGTGTGCAGCAACGGCGAAACCCGGCGGATCACTTCGAATCCGATGAAGCCCGCCAGCATGAATACGAACAGGCTGTTGATCAGTACATCGCCCGACATGGCGCTCTCTCCTTTACGCTGTTCCAGTTACTGCCCCGGAATCTTGAAAAATTCCCGCACCCGCGCGCTGGCCACTTGCCCGCCCCGCGTCAGCAGCGTCTCCCGGATGATGTCGTCTTGCAGATTGATCTCGAGCTGGCCCTTCTTCGTCAGGTGCAGAAGGAAGTTGGTGAGGTTGCGCGCGTACAGCTGGCTGGCGTGGTACGGCACCGTGCTGGCCAGGTTGATGCGCCCGATGATGTTCACGCCGTTGGTGACGATCGTTTCCTCGGACTTCGTCAGCTCGCAGTTCCCGCCCCGCTCCGCCGCCAGGTCCACGATCACCGACCCCGGCGCCATCCCGCGCACCATCTCCGCCGTCACCAGCACCGGAGCCTTCTGCCCCGGCACCACCGCCGTGGTGATCACCACGTCGCTTTCGGCCACCACGCGCCCCAGCAGCTCGCGCTGCCGCGCGTAGAACGCTTCATCCTGCGCCCGCGCGTATCCGCCGGCGTCCTGCGCGTCCTTGGCCTCGATGGGCAGCTCGACGAACCTTCCGCCCAGGCTCTGCACTTGTTCCTTCACCGCCGGCCGCAGGTCGTACGCCGAAACCACCGCGCCCAGCCGCCGCGCCGTCGCGATGGCCTGCAATCCCGCCACTCCCGCGCCAATCACCAGCACGCGCGCTGGCGTGATGGTGCCCGCCGCGGTCGTCAGCATGGGGAAAAACCGGGGCAGCATGTCGCTGGCAATGAGCACGGCCTTGTATCCGCTGGCCGTCGCCATCGACGAAAGCGCGTCCATGCTCTGCGCCCGCGTCGTGCGCGGCATCAGTTCCACCGCAAACGCGCTCACGCCCGTGCCCGCCAGCTCCTGCACGATTTCCCGCGAACCCATCGGCCGCAGGAACCCGATCAGCGCCTGATCGCGCCGCATCAGCGCAACGTCCGCCTTGCCCGTCTTGTCGTTCGACCCGTAGCACAACACCTGCACGACGATATCCGCCGTGCTGAACACCGCGGCGCGGTTCGGGAGAACCTTGCCGCCCTTTTCGGCGTAGGCGGCGTCCGGATAGCCCGCCTCGACCCCGGCCCCGCTCTCAATCGCCACTTCCAGGCCGGCCTTGGCCAGGTTTGCAATCACCGACGGGACCAGCGCCACCCGCCGCTCGCCCGGAAAACTCTCTTTGGGGACACCGACAATCACGAAGACTTCTCCCTTCTCACTGCCGTTTTGCTGCTCGGAACGTCATTCGCCAGAAAGGCCTGCCCGATGGACTGCCTGGGGTCACCGCACCTGGCGGACCGGCGCACCCTGCTCAAAACGCAGTATTCTATCCGGGATTCGGTCTCAGCGCACGGATATTCTACAGCCCTCGCGGGCCGGAGAATTTCACGCCCTCCGCGGTCAAAGCCTCGCAACCCCGTTGGATGTGGATTCCGCCGCGCTACGGCTTCTTCGTCGCGGGAGGGTCGCTGTCCGCGCTGTCGCCGATGGCGTCGCCGCTCACCACCAGTTCCACGCGCCGGTTCTGCTGGCGCCCTTCCGGCGCGTCGTTGCTCGCCACGGGATGCGTCTTGCCGAACCCCCGCGCCGTCACGGCATCGGCCGGCACCTGCTGGTCCACCAGATAATCGCGGACCATCCCGGCGCGCTGCTCCGACAACCGCTGATTGAAATCGTCGCCGCCCACGCTATCCGTGTGCCCTTCCACCTGCACCTTCAGCGCCGGATACGCCAGCAGGATCCCGGAAATCTTCGCCAGCTTCTCGCGCGCGCCCGTCCGCAGCGTGTAGCTACCGGTGTCGAACAGCACGTCGGACATATTCACAATCAACCCGCGCACCGTGTCGTGCGTCTGCAGAACCATGCTCAACTGCTTCAGCAACTGCGCGCGCAACTCCGCCTTCTCGTTCTCCGCCTGGGCCGCAGCCTTCTTCGCCCGGGCCGCATCGGCTTCGGCCTCCGCTTTCTGCTGCGCCGCCAGTTGCGCGGCCTTTTCCGCTTCCTGCTGCTGCGCCAGAGCCGCCGCGCGGGCTTTCTCGGCTTCCTGCTGTTGCGCCAACGCGCCAGCGCGGGCTTTCTCCGCGTCCGCCTCGGCGGCCGTCTTCTGCTCGACGGCTAGCCTCGCGGCCTTCTCGGCCTCCTGCTGTTGCGCCAACGCCGTGGCCCGGGCCGCTTCGGCCTCCGCGCGTTCGCGGGCCGCTCGCTCGGAGGCCAGTTGCGCCTCGAGTTTCGCCCGCTGTGCCTCTTCGGACTGCCGCTTGGCCAGCGCCTCGCGCTCTTCCGCGGCCTTGCGCTCTGCTTCTTGCCGCTCGTCCTCGATGCGCTTCTCGGTGATCGACCGCGCATCCTGCGCGGTCTGCACCGCTTCGCGCGCCGACATGTCCACGCTTCTCTTGGGCGCCTTGTTCTTCTGCGCCTCCTCGGCCTGCTGCAGCAGTTGCTGCGATTTCTCGAAGCTGTTGCTCGCGTACTTCGCCGCGCCGGAAGCTTGCGCGATCTTCACCGCGTTGCGCGCCTCATAGAGGCTGAGGGGAACCCGCGGGTCGAGGCGTGTTTCGTCGCCCGTCGTGATCGTCGAGTACTGCCCGCGCTGCAGCAGGTCGAACTTGGCGTCCACCTCTTGGACGCTTCCCTGCGTGTCCGGACGCACTTCGTTTTCCATCACCACCACGTCGCTCGGCTGCGTCACCGCGAAATATGGCTCGGCCGTCACGATCATGGCAAACGCCTGGAATGCCGCCGCCCCGTCCACCTTGGCCTTGTTCCCCTCCAGCACCAGCTCGCCCAGGTTCGTCGCCCGGCCTTCCGGCGTCACCGCCCACAGCACGTAGGTCATAAACGGCGCGCCGTACTGCGTCGCGGGCAGGAGCTTCTCAAATTTCGCCGAGATGCTGACCACGCCCTTCTTCTGCTCCACCTTGGCCTCGCCCTTGGCGAACGGCATCAGCACGGTCCCCTTGAAATCGACCGGCGTGGAACCCTTGGCGTGCGAATAGTTGATCGCCTTCGTCGTGCGCGCCATCACCGTGATGCGATACAGCGGGCTCGACTGGTTGCCTCCCTGATTCGCGCCTTGGTTCCCCCCTTGATTCGCAGGGTTCTGCGCGCCCGCGGGCTGCGCCCCCTGCGCGTGGGCCGGCGGCAAATTCACCCCCAGGCTAATCGAAACTGCCAGTAAAGCGGTCAGCGACGTCCTCTTCATACACGTTCCCCTTTGCGGTCGAACTCGTTTGCTCGTATTTCTAGCCTAGCAGTCTGCATGCCCGCCCGCGCACGCAGCTACGCACTCTGTGCCCAATAGGTCAGAGCCTTTTCGCAATGCCGCCGTCGCCGCCGTGGGCCTTTCTCCCGTGATTCGTCGCGGCCCTTGCAACCTGCCTGCCCTCACTTGGTGGCTGTACCTTACCCCGCCCGCAGCGACAACTCTTTGGAGTGCGGCGGCTTGCCGCCGCTTTGCTGTGCCGTAGCATCCTTCCCGTGAGTTCCACGGCGAAGCTTGCTTCGCCGGGCTAAAGCGGACACCTGATCCCCTAACAGCCTCCCTCCCCTCTCTTCCCACCCGCAGCTTTCCCTCAACTTCTTCCCCGCGCCCTGCTAAGGTAGGGCCATGCTCCATCGCTCCCGGCTCGCCTGCCTGCTGCTGGCCCTGGCCGCTCTCGGCGCGGCTCCGTCCGCGCGGGCCTGGGGATGCAAGGGGCACCAGATCGTCGCCCTGATCGCCGAAGCGCACCTTACCCCTCATGCGCGGTCGATAGTTTTCAGGATTCTCGCCGACGCCCCCATCAGCGCGTCTCTTCCCCGCTTTTGCCGGGCCGATAGCTTGGATGCCTTCGTGGACTCCTCGACTTGGGCCGACGACGAGCGCACCCTCCAGCCGGACACCGCCGCCTGGCACTTCATTGACATTCCTCGCGGAGCGCCCCGCGGGAACCTCATGCCCTACTGCCGCGGGGACAACGGCTGCATCACCACCGCCCTCACCGATAAGTTCCGTATCTTGAGCAACCCCGGCGCAACCGCGCCCGCGCGCGCCGACGCCTTGCGCTTCCTCATTCACTTCGTGGGCGATATCCACCAGCCCCTGCACACCACCACCAACAACGACCACGGCGGCAACTGTCTCCCGGTCACCTTCTTCGACCGCGCGCCCCGCGAAATTAATCCCCGCCGCGAAGAGTACGCCCCCAACCTCCATGAAATCTGGGACGCCGAAATCCTCGAGCAGTTTTCGCAGCGGGAAACGCCGCAGCAGGTCGCGCAGGAGTTGCAGCAAAGCTTCCACGCGCGGATTCCCGCGTGGCAATCCGAGCCGTCGCGCGACTTCGCCGCCTGGGCCTGGGAGACCCATCGGTTGGCGGAAACCACAGCCTACGGCCGCCTGCCCCACGCCGTCGCCATCGAACTGCCGCGCCCGGTCCATACCTGCGCGGACGATAACCACATCTCGTCCCGCATGCTGCGCCTCGACGAACGCCTGGCCGATGACTACGAGCGCGCCGCCGCGCCCGTAGTCCAGGAGCAGTTGACCAAGGCCGGCATCCGCCTCGCCGCCCTCCTCAATTCCCTCTGGCCCTGACCGCCCTCTCCGCGCGCGTCTCGGCCCCGCATAATCGCGCCCGCCGAATCGGCACCCCTCTTTTGCACGCACGCCGCTCGCTGCGCCCGCCTTGGCCTTATCCGTTGCCGTTGTAGACCGCTGAAACGCCCACAGGAACAACCATTTGAAATTCACTTCCGACTGTGCCAGCCTGAAATATACTTTTTAGCCTGAAATCGGAAGTTGCTTTGCGGTCAGCATGGAGGGACGAAAAGCATGTTACGGGTCGGATTGATCGGGTGGCGAGGGATGGTCGGGAGCGTGCTCCTGCAGCGGATGCGCGAGGAGAACGATTTCCGCGGCATCGAACCCGTCTTCTTCTCCACCTCCAACGCCGGAGGCCAGGCCCCCACCGAGGCGCAGGGCGCCCCGCTCAAAGACGCGAAGAATCTCCGCGATCTCAGCGCGTGCCACGTCCTGATCAGTTGCCAGGGCGGCGAATACACCTCCGAAATCTACGGCCCCCTGCGCCAGAGCGGCTGGAGGGGCTTCTGGATCGACGCGGCTTCGACGCTGCGCATGAGCAACGACGCCGTCATCATCCTCGATCCGGTCAACAAGCCGGTGATCGAACAGGGCCTCGCGCGCGGCATCCTCACCTTCGCGGGCGGCAACTGCACCGTCAGCCTGATGCTCATGGCCTTGAGCGGACTTTTCAAAGCGGGCCTGGTCGAGTGGATGACCACGATGACCTACCAGGCTGCGTCCGGCGCGGGAGCCGCCAAGATGCTCGAGCTGGTGAAGCAGATGGAATGCCTCACCAATCCCACGCGCGCAACTCCGTCCGAAAACGCGCTGGTAGTCGACCGCATGGTGGTGGACGCGCAGCGCGCCCCCGCGCTGCCCACGCAGGAATTCGGCGCCGCGCTGGCCGGCAGCCTGATCCCGTGGATCGATAAGGAAATGCCCGGCGGCCAGACCAAGGAAGAATGGAAAGGCATGGCCGAGGGCAACAAAATCCTGGGTCTCAACCCGCCCGTGCCCATTGACGGGTTGTGCGTGCGCATGAGGGCAACAAAATCCTGGGTCTCAACCCGCCCGTGCCCATTGACGGGTTGTGCGTGCGCATCGGCACCATGCGGTGCCACAGCCAGGCGCTCACCATCAAACTCACCCGGGACGTCCCGCTCCGCGACATCGAGGAAGCCGTCGCCGGCGCGAACCCCTGGGTGTGCGTGGTTCCCAACACCAAGGAAGCCACGCTCCGCTGCCTCACACCCACAGCCGTTTCCGGCACGCTCGATGTGCCGGTCGGCCGCCTGCACAAGCTGAACCTCGGCCCGCAGTTCCTGGGCGCGTTCACCGTGGGCGACCAGTTGCTGTGGGGCGCCGCCGAACCCCTGCGCCGTATGCTCCGCATCCTGCGCGAGCATACTAGTCAGTAAAAGCAGGCCGCGCCGGGTGTATAATCCCGCCGTCCAGAGCCGCGCTCGCGCGGCGCCGGAAAAATTTGCCGGGCAAGGAGGAGTTCATGCACCGAAAGATTTTCCTGCTGGTGGCCGCGGTGGCCACATTTGCGTTGCCGGGGTTGGCGCAAAACTCGAAGTTGAATGGCACCTGGAAACTCAACGTCGCCAAGAGCGACTTCGGCCAGTTTCCGCCTCCCGGCGGCGAGACCGACGTCATCGACATCAAGGGCGCCGACTTCAAGCAGCACGTCACCAGCGAATCCCCGCGCGGCGCCTCGCAATACACCCGCGCCTGCACCATCGACGGCAAGGACACGCCACTCACGCCCGATAATCCCAACGCCCATATCGGACCCGTGCTGCTCACCAAGATCCTGTGCGCCTGGGAAGGCAGTTCCCTGGTCATCACCGAAGGCGCCAGCATGGGGGGCTCGGACCTGACCGACAAGCTCACCTACTCGGTCTCCGGCGACGGCAATATCCTCACGCTCACTTCGCACATCACCTCGGCCCGAATGAATGGCGACCGCAAAATGCTGTACGACCGGCAGACGGCTTCCGCCACCGCCGACCCGCCCGCAGCCGCCGCGCCCGCGGCTTCGGCCTCCCGGCCCAACCTGACTGGAAGCTGGAAGCTGAACGCCGCCAAGAGCAACTTCGGCACGATGGGCGCTCCCGATAGCGGCGTGGAGACCATCGTGGACAACGAACCCTCCGTCAAAGTCACCGTGGATCAGAAGGGCGGCATGATGGGCGACGTGAACTACACCGAGTCCATCAGCACCGACGGCAAGGAAACCACCTGGGCGGGAATGGGCGGCGCCGAGGTCAAGGGCACCGGCCATTGGGACGGCGCGACGCTGGTGGTCAACGCCAAAACCAGTTTTCAGGGCAGCGACGTGACCATCAAGGACACCTACAAGGTGAGTGACGATGGCAAATCCCTCACCGTCGCCACCCATGCCGAAACCTCCATGGGCAACTTCGATGCGACCGCGGTGTTCGACAAGCTGTAGCGCAGCGCATCCTCGCACGGTGATTCGTAATCTCGTTGCATAGCTCGGGCGGACTCCGCGTTCGCGGAGTCCGCCCGCTCGCACTCGGATGGTTATGCAGTTTGCTCGCACGGGTCACTCTGCGTACCACGGGCACTCTTGCCTGCGCTCATGGATTCGGGCACGTATCCGCACCACAACCCACGGTGCTTGCCGCAGCGCGGCAGCCGGTTGCGCCAACCCTCCTCGAATTGAGGTAAGATGCAGCCGTAATTTATAATTCCATCTCTTCCGCGTGGCAGATCATCCGAGACGGGAGGACCGCTATGTTGCAGACCACAGCGCAGGGTTTGTCTTGCACGGTATTGGATCCCCGCGGCCGGCCCACCGGCGTCTTCGCGCCCACCTCGATGGCGCCGCGGCTCGATACGCTCAACGGCAAGACGCTCTATCTAGTGGACGTCGGCTTTGGCGGTGGATACGAATTCCTCGAGGAGGTCGTCGGCTGGTTCTCCCGCAACCTGCCGGCGGTGAAGACGCTGCTCCGCCGCAAGCGCGGCAACATGTTTCTGGATGACCCGGAGCTGTGGGCCGAAGTGAAGGACAAGGGCCACGCCGTCCTGTTCGGCGTGGGTGGTTGAGACGGCTGCTCGGCGAGTGTCGCCGACCACTGCAGAAAACTCGAGAACGACTACGGCATCCCCACCGCACCCATGGCGACGGCTCGTTTTGCCGATTACGTCGCGCGCGACGCCCGCAATCACGGAATCACCCTGCGCTTCAGCTTTCCTCCCTACCCGGTGGTGGGAGTGTCCCGGGCGACGCTGCGCAAATACGTCGAAGGCAACGACCCGTCCACCGGCAAGCCGCTCATGCAGGAAGTGATCGACGCGCTGACCCAGCCGCTCACCGAGCAGGAAAAGCGTCCGGTCAGGATACAAAGGGCGGAGCGGCCGAGACTCCTGAAAACAGACACGGAGGAAAATCTCCAGCGGCTGTTCCTCGAAAACGGATGGACCGACGGGCTGCCCATCGTGCTGCCCACCGAAGCGCGCGTGGCCGAAATGCTCACGGGAACCAGCCATCCCGCCGACGAGGTGGTCGGCCAGATGACCGTCACGACTCTGCAGGAGAAACTCGAGTACACCGTGGAGAAGGTGGCGATCAACGCGGTGATGGCCGGCGCGCGGCCCGAGCACTTCCCCGTGATTCTGGCCATCGCCTCGACGCAGGAACCCTCGTTGCCGAGTTCGACGACCTCCTTTGGAAGGATGGTGATCGTCAACGGGCCCATCCGCGATGAAATCGGGATGAGCTACGGCGGGGGCGCGCTGAGTCCTTTCAATTACGCCAACGCCGTCATCGGCCGGGCCTGGACGCTGCTATCCATCAATTTGGCCGACGCGCGGCTGGGCGAGACGTTCATGGGATCGACCGGAAACAATCTCAATTACAACAACATGTGCTGCGCCGAAAATGAGGCCCTGAGCGTCTGGGAACCGTTCCACGTCGAGAAGGGTTTCCGGCGCGACGAAAGCGTGGTCAGCCTGTTCCGGGGATGGAGCGTCATCAACAGCATGGGCGCGGCCAATTGCCTCCGGCCGGCTACCGAGGAAACGGCCATCATGCTCAAGGCGTTTCCCGCGCTGCGTTCGGCGGCCACGCTGATCATGGACCCGCTGGTGGCCAAGGGCCTCAAGGAGCAGGGCTTCAAGACCAAGCAGGACGTCACGC
The DNA here is from genome assembly GCA_020072765.1 of Terriglobia bacterium. GTDB lineage: Bacteria > Acidobacteriota > Terriglobia > Acidiferrales > UBA7541 > Palsa-295. The sequence continues at coordinate 8,217 of JAIQGD010000025.1, read as the reverse complement.
GATGGCTCTCCGAAAACGTGAAAATACCCGCGGGCCAATACTGGGGCGCCGACGTCATCTATGCCTTCATGTCGCCCCTGGCCCGGCAAGGGGTCGAGCCCTACGCCACGTGGTCCAAGCTGCCGAAGGATGAACTCATCACGCCCTACAACGATCCGAAGCAGATGAATATCGTGGTCGTCGGCGGAGAAACCAATCCGCTGTGGCTGACGACGGACTTTCTGTACACGCAGAGCGCCTCGGTGGACAAGTGGCGGCCCAAGGGCGGGATTCGCCGTGACGAACGCCCGCTCCGCATGCCCGCCGGCACGAGTTGCAGCGAAGGAACCTGCGGCCTGCCGGGATGAGACGCTGTGCCGGGTGCAAGAGGGCCTGAAGGCCGTTTCGAAACACGAGGAGCCATTCCATGAAGACTGGACTCATATCGGCGCTGAATCCCGAAAGCCGGCAAATCGTCACCGCGGATGCGGGCCCCGCGCAGCAAAGCCGCGGCGTGTCGAACCTGGCGCCGCGCCTCGACACACTGAACGGCAAGACGGTGTATCTGGTCGACACCGGGTTCGGCGGCAGCTACAAGTTCCTCGACCAGATGCAGCAGTGGCTCGCCCAGCACATGCCCGCCGTGAAGACCGTGCGCCGGCGGAAGCCCGGCTTCATCTTCCGCGACGACACGAACGATCTCTGGAAGGAGATCAAGGAAAAAGGCGACGCCGCGATTCTCGGCGTCGCCGGTTGACCGGGCTGCGCCGCGGCGGTCGCCGCTTGCAGCCGGACCCTCGAACAGGAATACGGCATCCCCACGGCTCCCGTCTCGACCTTCGAGTTCCTCGGGCGCGTCAAGGATGACGAGCGCTATTTCGGAGTGCGCTTGCCCTTCACCTACACCCCGCATCCCGTCGTCGGCATGTCCGACGCCGTGCTGCAGCGCTACATCGAAGGCAAGGACCCCGCCACGAACCGGCAAGTCATCCTGGAAGTGATCGACGCGCTGACAAAGCCCGTGAACGGCAATGCCGACGCCTCCGAACTCGAGGGCGTGTCGCACACGGGCGCGCGCCAGGCACTGCTCGAACCCGACACCGAAGATAATCTGCAGCGCCTGTTCTACGACCGCGGCTGGACCGACGGGCTCCCCATCGTGCTGCCCACCGAGGAGCGCGTCGAGCGGATGCTCGCCGGCACCAGCCACGCCCGCGACGAAGTGGTCGGCGAAGTCGCGCTCTCCGACGCGAAACAGCACGTGAAGTTCACCGTGGAGATGGTCGCCATCGTCGCGGTGATGGCCGGCGCGCGTCCCGAACACTTGCCCGTGATTCTGGCGGTGGCGTCCACCACGCTTCCGGCGATTACGCCTTCGACGACGCCCTTTGCCAACATGCTGCTGGTCAACGGGCCCATCCGCAACGAAATCGGGATGAACTCCGGCATCGGCGCGTTCAGCCCGCGAAACCTGGCCAATGCCGCGATCGGCCGCGCCTGGACGCTGCTCAGCATCAACTGGGGCTACATGCGGCTCCGGAAAACGCTGTGGACCTCGCAAGGCAACAACTTCGGCTACAACAACATGTGCTGCGCCGAAAACGAGGAGCGCAGCGTCTGGGAGCCGTTCCACGTCCAGAACGGTTTTAAGAGCGAGGAAAGCGTCATCAGCATTTTCCGCGGCTGGAGCTTGCTGAACATGGGCGGCGGCGCGTCGCACCGGCCCCACGGCGAAGAAATGGCGCTCCAGTTGAAAGCCCTGCCCGCGCTCTATGGCGCCGCGACACTGATCCTCGATCCGCTGGTCGCCCGAAACCTCCGGGAGAACGAAGGTTTTCAGACCAAGATCGACTACTGCCGGTGGCTTTCGGAAAACGTGAAGGTCCCCTCCGGCCAATTCTGGAAGACGGATTTGATCGACATGCTTATGGGTCCGATGGCGGAGCAGGGCGTGGAGCCGTATGCCACGTGGAAGAAGTTGCCGGAAGACGCGCTGATCGCGCCCTACAACAAGCCCGAGATGATCAACATCATCGTCGTCGGCGGCGAAACCAGCCCGCTGTGGAAGGCCGCAGACTTTGCCTACACGACCAGCGCGTCGGTGGACAAGTGGCGTGCCCAGCCCGCGGCCGCCGAATGCGCCGACGGCTCCTGCGGCCTGCCGGACCCTGAGCCCGCCAGCCGCAACTGAGTCCGATGCGATTGCAGGTTCGTAACGGCTGTGGGATCATAGGCTTGTGGCCGTCTTTTGACCTCCGCCCAGCGCCTCGTGCCGCACACGCGCTTTTCTTGACGGAAGAGGCGAATCCTGCTACAAGATGGGGTTCCGTTTGCGAACTTCTCGCGATATGAGGCTCCTATTCCAGGAGTCCTAATCCGGAGGATGGAAGCCGGTTTTGTGGAATTGACAGGTGTGAGCGCCCCCGTGCGAACACTGCACGGAAGCGGCGGGGCGCCTGGCTGCAGCCAATACGAACTTTATACGGAGGATTACTGATGCGCACGTGCCTTGAACGCAAGTCCGGGCTGCTACGCCGCCTGGCAACAATCTGTTCGGCAGTCACTGGTCTGGTGCTGGCGAGCGCGGCGGCCGCGCATGCGCAGGCCGCGGAAGGGGCTGGCGAGGCGGGGCTGAAGCTGCCCGATCTGCGGCAGGTCAACTTCCTCGGTGTGGATGGCCACCGGCTGTTGCTGTGGGGCATCGCGTTCTGCGTCTTCGGCCTGGCCTTCGGCCTGACGATGTACGTCCGGCTGAAGAATCTGCCGGTCCACCGCGCCATGCGCGAGATCTCCGAGCTGATCTACGAGACGTGCAAGACCTACCTGGTGACGCAAGGCAAGTTCCTGGCCCTGCTGTGGGTCTTCGTGGCCGCCATCATCGTGCTCTACTTCGGCGTGCTGCTCCACTACGAAGCGGTCCGGGTCGCGTTCATCTTGTTTTTCAGCGTGGTCGGAATTCTCGGAAGCTACGGCGTGGCGTGGTTCGGCATCCGCGTGAACACGTTTGCGAACTCGCGGACGGCGTTCGCGGGGCTGCGCGGCAAGCCCTACCCGATCTATCAGATTCCGCTGCAGGCGGGGATGAGCATCGGCATGATGCTGATCAGCGTGGAACTGATGATGATGCTGATCATTCTGCTGTTTGTGCCGGGCGATTACGCCGGGCCGTGCTTCATCGGATTTGCCATCGGCGAATCGCTGGGCGCGGCCGCGCTGCGCATCGCCGGCGGTATTTTCACCAAGATCGCGGATATCGGCTCCGACCTGATGAAGATCGTTTTCAAGATCAAGGAAGACGATCCGCGCAATCCCGGCGTGATCGCCGATTGCACCGGAGACAACGCGGGCGACTCGGTGGGCCCCACCGCCGACGGATTCGAGACCTACGGCGTGACGGGCGTGGCGCTGATTACCTTCATTCTGCTGGGCGTGCCGAATCCGGTGGTGCAGGTGCAATTGCTGGTGTGGATCTTCGTGATGCGCATCGCCATGCTGGTGGCCAGCGCGGCGGCCTACTTCCTCAACGCCGCCATCGCCCGCGCGCGCTTCGCGCACGCCGATGAAATGAACTTCGAGACACCGCTCACCTCGCTGGTCTGGATCACATCGTTTGTCTCCATCGGGTTGACCTACCTGATTTCCCGCTACATCATTCCCGACCTGGGCGGCGACACCACGCAGTGGTGGAGGCTGGCAACCATCATTTCCTGCGGCACGCTGGCCGGCGCGGTGATTCCGGAGCTGGTCAAGGTGTTCACGTCGGTCGATTCGCGGCACGTGCGCGAGGTGCTGCGGTCGGCGCAGGAAGGCGGCGCGTCGCTCGGGATTCTTTCCGGGTTCGTGGCCGGCAATTTCTCCGCGTATTACCTGGGCTTGGCGATGGTGGCCCTGATGTCGATCGGATATTTGGTCAGCCTGGGCGGGCTGGCGCATCTGATGATCGCGGCGCCCGTATTCGCGTTCGGCCTGGTGGCCTTTGGATTTCTCGGGATGGGGCCGGTGACCATCGCGGTGGATTCCTACGGGCCGGTGACGGACAACGCGCAATCGGTGTACGAATTGTCCATGATCGAAAGCGTTCCCAACGTCGCCCAGGAACTCAAGAAGGATTTCAACATCGATGTGAACTTCGAGCGCGCCAAGCACCTGCTGGAAGCCAACGACGGCGCGGGCAACACCTTCAAAGCCACGGCCAAGCCGGTGCTGATCGGCACGGCCGTCGTCGGCGCCACCACCATGATTTTCTCGATTATCATGGCGCTGACCAACGGGCTGAAGACCAACGTCGAAATGCTTTCGCTGCTGCACGCTCCGTTCGTGCTCGGGCTGATCACCGGCGGGGCTATGATCTTCTGGTTCACCGGGGCCTCGACGCAGGCCGTCACCACCGGGGCCTACCGCGCCGTCGAGTTCATCAAGGCCAACATCAAGCTCGAAGGCCTGGACAAAGCGTCGGTGACGGACAGCAAGAAGGTCGTCGAGATTTGCACCAAATACGCGCAGCGCGGCATGCTGAATATTTTCATCGCCGTGTTCTTCGCCGCGCTGTCGTTCGCGTTCGTCGAGCCCTTCTTCTTCATCGGCTACCTGATCTCCATTGCCGTCTTCGGCCTGTACGAGGCCATCTTCATGGCCAATGCCGGCGCTGCCTGGGACAACGCGAAGAAAATCGTGGAAGTGGAGCTCAAGCAGAAAGGCACGCCCCTGCACGACGCCACGGTGGTCGGCGACACGGTCGGCGATCCGTTCAAGGACACGTCCTCGGTGGCGCTGAACCCGGTGATCAAGTTCACCACGCTGTTCGGGCTGCTGGCCGTCGAATTGGCCGTGCAGCTCACCGCCTCGCAGGGGAACAGCAACCTGACGCACATTCTGGCCGCTGTGTTCTTTGCCGTGTCGTTCTTCTTCGTTTACCGCTCGTTCTACGGAATGCGGATCCGCTCCGAGAGCAACTAAGGTCGCGGGCCCCGGGCGAGGCAAGCCATATCAGGTTTCTCTGACCGTCAATCTTCGGAGATATCCGCAGTCCCCACTTCGAACGGGTCCGACACGGTAACGCGGTCTGTCGGAAAACTCGCGATCATTTTTCGGAAGGACGGCGCTGCCTTGCGCTCAAACCATCCCGCCGAACACCACAGGTAATTAGAAGCCAGACGCACCAGACCGTGCCGGACGGCATTATCATGGACGTAATGCAGCCTCGCGAAATAGGAGTTCTGGTAAGTCAGGCTCGTCTCCCAGTATTGAAACCAGACCTTTCGGCCGGCGGTGCGGTCGGCCCGATTTATGTCGCGGGCGGTCACGGAATGAAGGTGGCCGATGAGATTGCGCAAGGGTTCGCCGGAAGCCGGAACAGCCACAAAGTGATAGTGATTCGGGAAAACCGCCCAGGCCTGAAGCTGCCAGCCATGTTCGAGCGATAGTTTCAGCAAAGCATCGCACAGGAGCGTGAGGCGCGATCTGGAATTGAAAACCGGCAGTTTTCGATACGTTCCCGCAGTCACCATGCAGGCTCCGCGGTGAGTCATATGATGACACGGACTGTGGGGCCAGTCAGGCACAGTCGTAGGCCGGTTCCCCCCGCATTCTATCTCATTCGGCAAGAAAGGTGATATGGAGTGCGGCGGCTTGCCGCCGCTTTTGCGCGTGAGGAAAATCCGGGGCGTAAGCCCGGGCGAGGCTTGCCTCGCCCAGGCTGTCCCCGCGGCTCTGTTTCACCCCGAAAAGCGGCGGCAAGCCGCCGCACTCCAAAATTTTCCTGTTGGGGCAGTTCCTGCGGTTAACCGGATGTGTGGCGGGCAGAGCGGAAGCCGTCCAGCGTCCAGAAATCCTGGGCTTCGTGGTGGCGGAGGACGTAATAGTTGCCGTCGTCGGCGCGGACGCGGAAATAGCTGGCCTCGGGCGTATACCACTGTCCGTCGAGTTGCTGCACTTCGAACTGGCGTCCCCGGATGGCGAAGCGGAGGGGCCGCTCGTCGGGACGCCATCCTGCGTAACATTCGACGCGAATCTCAGTCATCGCGCCTCCCTCGGTGGATGACTCTCCACCACTGAAGAATTCAACCTATGTACGTAGTCTAACACGTTCCCCGAACGGTGCCCTGCGCACGAGCCGCGCTCTCCGGCCAATCGCCGCGCCTATCACGCGCTCACACCGCGCAGGCGTAGCCTCTACCCCGGTGGTCCTGCAACTGATCTATGGGTCAAACCGTGCGGCGGGCCTACGAGCGATCCAGGGCTTCGGCATTGTAAGCGGCGCCAAACAAGACGATCAGCGCCGTCAGGAACATCCACAGGAGCAAACCGATGGCCGAGCCCAGCCCCCGATACACGACGTCGTAGGGCATCTTGCGCATATACCAGCCGAAGCCGATGTCGGCGGCCCACCACAGGACGGTGGAAACCGCCGCACCCGGCAGAAGAGTGCGGTAGCCGGCGTGACCGGGACGTCCGATGCGGTACATCAGGACCAGCACACCCATGGCCAGCAGAAACACGCCCGCGGCGTAGAAGGCCAGATCGAGTTCGCGCGTCAGCAGGGCCGAGCCCGTCTCCAGCAGCAGCCAGGCTCGCATCTGCCTGCCAAAGACGGTGAAAATGATCACGGCCAGCATGGGAATAATCGTCAGGCACAGAAGGCCCAGGGCACGGAAGTGGCGCCGCCAGTATCCGGGCCGCAGCACATCCCCCTCGATCATGCGGAAGCCTTCCATGAAGGCCACCATCACCTGAGTGCCGGCGGCCAGAGTTCCGCCCAGTCCCAGCAGGATCCACCGCCACGGGTTGGCCACCTTGCGCACAAAATAGGCGGTCACCACTTCGGAGCTGCCGGGCGGCAGAATCAGGCTGAGGCGGGCCGGAATTTCCCGCAACGCGTCGTGGAACAGCGACGTCCCAGCCACCAGGCCCAGGGCCAGCAGCAGCAAGGGGAAAAATGCCAGGAACATGTTGAAGGCAATCGCCTGGCTCAGGGTGACGCACTCGGGAAAGACACGGCGGAGCGCGCCGATCAGGTGTCGCACTATGGCTTTCATCGATTACCCCGGCGGGATTATACGGGAAGTCCGGGGAATCGCATCCGACGTTTCGCAGGCGGTGGGCCGCCAGCGTGGTGGCGCGCCCTTGCCGCGGGAGGAGCGGGAAGGTAAACTCACTCGACGGAGGGTGCGGCGATGGCGCGCCGGGGCCTCCTGAGAATCGCAATGCCGCCCAAAACCACAACGACCCGCAGCGAAGAGGTGGTCCGCAAGCACAAGGAATACGTCTGGCCGGCGGTGACCAACTACTACCAGGAGCCGCTGGTGGCGGACCACGCCTCGATGCAGTACTTGTGGGACGTCGAGGGAAACAAGTACCTCGACTTTTTCGGCGGGATCGTCACCATCGGCGTCGGCCACTGCCACCCCAAGGTGACCTCGAAGATCAAGGCGCAGGTGGACAAGCTGCAGCACACCTCGACGCTGTTCCCCAACGAGGCCATTGTCGCGCTGGCCGAAAAACTCGCGCAGATCACGCCCGGAAAATTGCAGAAGAGCTTTTTCACCAATTCCGGCACCGAGGCCAACGAAGCCGCCCTCCTGCTGGCGCGCATGGCCGGACCGAGCTACGACGTGGTGGCGCTGCGCCACGGCTATGCGGGCGCGTCGGCCGTGGCGAAAAGCATCACCGGGCAGGCGGCGTGGCGCAAGGGCGGGGTGATCGGCGTGGGCGTCGCGCACGCGGTGAATCCCTACTGCTATCGCTGCCCGCTGCACTTGCAATACCCCGATTGCGGCGTGGCGTGCGCCGGCGACGTCGAGAATCTGATCCAGACCGGCACCAGCGGGTCGATCGCCGCGTTCATCGCCGAGCCGATCCAGGGCGTCGCGGGCTTCATCACGCCACCGCCGGAATATTTCAAAATCGTCTACCGGATCGTGAAGGAGTACGGCGGGCTGTTCATTTCCGACGAGGTGCAGACCGGCTTCGGGCGAACGGGCAGGAAATGGTTCGGCATCGAGCAGTGGGAGGTGGTGCCCGACGTTATCACGTGCGCCAAGAGCATGGCCAACGGCGTTCCCGTGGGCGCTACGATCACCACGGCGGAGCTGGCGGACAAGTTCCAGGGGCTGACGATCTCGACCTTCGGCGGGAACCCGGTGACGTCGGTGGCGGCGCGCGCCGTAATCGAAGTCATCGAAGAAGAGAACCTGCTGGAGAACACACACGTCGTGGGCGGCTACTTCCGCGCGCGGCTGG
>JAIQGD010000124.1 GCA_020072765.1 Terriglobia bacterium | reverse complement strand
GTGTTCAATCGGATTCCATTTGGAGCAACCTGTCGGGTAATGACACACTGTAATCGTCAAACCAAACCGATCCGCGACTTTTTCTTGAAGTAAGTGTTTCCAGACGCGGCATCGTGCACCGTTGCTGCCACCACTATCCGCTTCAATCAGGAGGTCGGTCTTCCCAGGAAAGCGGAGGGGCAGTTCCGTTTCACACCATCGCGCGAGATTGTCCACGGCGAAGGTGGGCCGCACGTCCGCATAGGCCGCCGCGTAGAGGATCTTGAAGGGACGGAAGGCCTCGCCGGCGAGCGGATAATTCCTCAATCCGGCGACGAAGCAGGCCTCGTAGCCGAGCGTCGCGGCGGTGTAGTGGTCCGGGTGGCGGCCCTCCCAGTAGGGGAGGATGACGGTGCGCGGTTCGAACTCGCGGATCACCTCGGCGATGGCGGTTTTGTACTCGTCGCAGACGCGCAAATGCGCGTCGGGCAGGCCGAGATTGCGGCGCACTTTCGCGCCGAGAATTTTGCCCGCGCGGGCGGCTTCGCGCAGACGGGTCTCCGGCGTGCCGCGGGTTCCCATTTCCCCCTGCGTGAGGTCGAGGATGCCGGTGCGGTAGCCCGCCTGGGCCATCTTGAGCATCGTCCCGCCGCAGGTGAGCTCGACATCGTCGGGGTGCGGGGCAATGGCCAGCAGATCGAGTTTCATGGAGCCTCCGTGGAGCGCGTCCCATCGAGCTAATCAGATTGAGGGATGGTTTTCAAGGGCCTGTTGGGGTGCGGAGCGTGCCTGGAGCGCTAAAAAAAGGATTCACCGCAGAGACGCGGAGCGCGCAGAGAGGAAATGCGAGGGGACAGCCAGGAGTGGCTGTCCGACGGAAAGTGCCCGCGGAATGCGTCGGGCGGGTTGACAGGGGCGCGGCCAATGTTAAGGTTGCTGCTGGCGCAGGGAAGGAGACAGCTTCGTTATGGCGGTGAGAACGCTCGAAGGACAGGTGGCGTTGGTGACGGGCGCGGCCAAGCGTGTGGGCCGCAGCATTGCGCTGCGGCTGGCGGCGGAGGGCGCCGCCGTGGTTGCCAATTACGCCACGTCGAACGCGGAGGCCGAAGCGCTGGTGCGGGAGATCGAAGCTCCCGGCCAAGCCGGCGGCGCGGGAGGACGCGCCATCGCCGTGAAGGCGGATGTGTCCAAGCGGGCGGACGTCGAGAAGCTTTTCGCGGCGACGCAGCGGGAGTTCGGCCGACTGGATATCCTGGTCAACAACGCCGGCATCTTCTTCCCGGCGCGCTTCGAGGAAATTACCGACGAGCAATGGGACCGCATTCTGAATACGAATCTGCGGTCGCACTTTCTTTGCTCGCAGGCTGCCGCGCCGATCATGAAGCGGCAGGGGCGGGGGAAGATCATCAACATTTCGTCGCTGGGAGGGCTGCTGGCGTGGCCCAGCTACACGCACTACTGCGTGTCGAAGGCCGGGGTCATCATGCTGACGAAGTGCCTGGCGCGATCGCTCGCGCCGGAGATTTTGGTGAACAGCGTCGCGCCGGGGACCATTCATTTTCCCGACCAGCCGTCGGGGGACCCGATGCATGACGTTTGGGCCGAAGATTATATCCGGCGCGTGCCGCTGCATCGCACCGGGACGGGAGACGATGTGGCGGGAGCGGTGGCCTATCTGGCGACGGCGGAGTTTGTGACCGGGCAGGTGATCGTCGTCGATGGCGGGCGCACGCTGGTTTGATTGATGCGTGCATTTGTAGCGGCCGGTCCCGCCTTGTGGGACCGGGCAGGTATTGCATCGGACGCACGCACCGCAGAGGCGCAGAGGACGCAGAGAGCAAAGCTAGAGGACAGCCAGGAGTGGCTGTCCCACGAAACCAGGGGGTGAGGCCATGAAAGTTTACGAAATCCAGAAGGGAAGCACGAGCCTGGAAGGGCTGCGCCGCGGGGAGCGGCCTGATCCGCAGCCGGGGCCGCACGAAGTGCTGGTGCGCATGCGCGCGACGGCGCTCAACTATCGCGACCAGGGAATTTTGACCGGGCGATATTTCGGCGGGACGGTGACGCGCAATCTGATTCCGCTTTCCGACGGCGCGGGCGACGTGGTTGCGGTTGGCCCCGGCGTCACGCGCTTCAAGCCGGGCGATCTGGTGGTGCCGACGTTCTTTCAGGTCTGGATCGCGGGACCGCGCACGGCCGCGCGCGGGGCGCTCGGGTCGCCGCTGGACGGCACGCTGTGCGAATACATGGTGCTGCACGAGGACGGCTTCGTGGCGGCGCCGAAGGGTCTTTCGCCCGAGGAGGCGTGCACGTTGGGATGCGCGGCGCTCACCGCGTGGAACGGTCTGATGGTGGCCGGGAAACAGGTGAAGCCGGGCGATACGGTGCTTTGCATGGGCACGGGCGGCGTATCGATTTTCGCGCTGCAGCTTGCGCGGGCGGCCGGCGCGCGCGTGATCATCACGTCGTCGAGCGACGAAAAGCTTGAGCGCGCCCGCAAACTGGGAGCGTCGGACGGGATTAATTACAAACGTTTTCCGGAGTGGGAGAAAGAAGTGGCCCGGTTGACCGATGGGCGCGGCGTCGATTGCGTGGTCGAAGTGGGAGGAATGGGAACTCTGCAACGGTCGTTTCAGACGGTGGGCCTGGGAGGCAAGGTGGCGTTGATTGGCGTGCTGACGGGCGAGAATGGCAGCGCCAATCCCCACGGCCTGATGTTCAAGGACGCCAGCCTGCACGGCATCGGCGTGGGCAACCGCGTGATGTTCGAGGACATGAACCGCGCGATCGAAGCCAACAAGATCAAGCCGGTGATCGACAAATTCTTTTCCTTTGAAAATGCCGCGGATGCCTACCGCGAGCACGGGGCGGGGAATTTCCTGGGCAAAGTCGTGATTCGGATCTGAGCGGGGTGAAGGCGGAAGTCGTGAAGGCAAGCGGCGCGATGCGAAGAAGGGTGCAGGCTTTGCTGGGCAGTGCGCTCAGTTGCGTGATGCTGGCCGGGTTTGCCGCGCCGTCGCGTACGCCACCCCAACGGCGATCCGAGAAGGTCCCCGCATCGGAACAGCAGTTCCAAACGCTGATTCGCTCGGTGGAAGGCCCGAACCTGTTTCGGGCGTACTGTGCTTCTTGCCACGGTGCTGACGCCAAAGGCAAAGGCCCCGCCGCGCCGGCGCTGAAGTCCCAGGTGCCGGACCTGACGCTACTGACAAAGCGTAATGGAGGGCGGTTTCCAGAGGCTCGCGTGCGCAAAATTATTATGGGCGATGACGTCGTGGCGGTGCATGGCTCCCGCGAGATGCCGGTTTGGGGACCGATCTTTCACCAGATCGAGTGGGATGTGGACCGCGGCAATGTCCGGCTGGACAATTTGGTCAAGTACCTGGATTCGATTCAGTCACCCAAGTAAGACCCGGGACATTTGTCGTCGTGTCCCGGCAAAATGTCAGGCTAGCGAATCCAGCGCTCCGTAAAAGAAGAGCATGCACTAACAATCCTCTAATAGGCGGCGAGTTTTTCGGCGGCGGCGACGATCATGTGGGTGTCCACCTGCCAGGCCTTGTCCAGGGGCGGCGCGAAGGGGATGGCGGGCACGTCGGGGCCGGTGACGCGGACGATGGGGCCGTCGAGGTCCTCGAAGGCTTCTTCGCTGACGATGGCGGCGAGCTCGGCGCCGATTCCCATGGTGCGCTTGTCCTCGTGGACGATGAGGACCTTGCTGGTCTTGCGCACGGAATGGAGAATCGTTTCCTTGTCGAGGGGCGCGAGCGTGCGGATCTCGATCACCTCGGCTTCGATGTTGCGCGCCGACAGGTCGGCGGCGGCGTTGAGCGACGGCTGCGTCAGCGAGCCGTAGGTGAGGATGGTGAGGTCGCGCCCTTCGCGGCGCACGGCGGCGGGGCCGATGGGCACGGTGTAATCGCCCTCGGGAACTTCGTCCTTGACGGTGCGGTACAGCCGCTTGTGCTCGAAGAAAATGACGGGGTCGGGATCGCGAATGGCGGCCAGGAGCATGCCCTTGGCGTCGTAGGCCGTCGAAGGCATCACGATTTTTAGCCCCGGCTCGTGCGCGAACCAAGCGGCGTTTTCCTGCGAGTGGTAGAGGCCGCTGCCGCCGCCCCCGCCGCAGCAGACGCGAATGGTGATCGGGCAGGTAAATCCCCCGGCACTGCGGTAGCGCAACTTCGAGGCTTGCTGGATGATCTGGTCGGTGGCCGGGGTGATGAAATCGGCAAACTGAATTTCGGCCACCGGGCGCCAGCCCACCATGGACGAACCAATCGCCGCGGCAATGATGGCGCCTTCGGCCAGCGGCGTATCGAGCACGCGCTCCTGGCCGAATTTGGCGAGGAGGCCGTCGGTGGCCTTGAACACGCCGCCCGACAGGCCGATGTCCTCGCCGAGCAGGAAGACGCGGTCGTCGCGCTCCATCTCCTGCGACAGGGCCTCGTTGACGGCTTCAATCAAAGTGATGGTGCGCGACATTTCCGGAAAACTCCTTCCGCGTGACGCTGCCTTCGAGGGCGAAGGCTCCGGCCTGCTGTCTCACCGCTCGGCCCAGATATGCTCGGCCAGCTCGGAGGCATCGGGATACGGGCTTTGTTCGGCGAACGCGACCGCCTCGTCGATCTCACGGGTGATCTGCGCGGCCATCTGTTTCTGTGCGGCCTCGGTGAGAATCTTCTTCTCAATTAGGCGCTGCTCGAACGTGGCGACGGGACACTTCTTCTTCCAGGCTTCGACCTCATCCTTGCTGCGGTACTTCGCCGGATCAATTTCCGAGTGGCCGTACCAGCGATAGGTCTTGCACTCGATCAGGGTGGGGCCCGCGCCGGAGCGCGCGCGGGCAGTGGCGGTCTGCGCGGCGTCGTACACCGCGAGCACGTCGTTGCCGTCGATGGAAATGCCGGGGAAGCCGTGGGCCTTGGCGCGATCGGCGAGATCGGTGAGCGCGGTTTGCAGGCGCAGGGGCACCGACTCGGCCCAGAGATTGTTGGCGCAAACGTAGACGATGGGAAGCTTGTGCACGCCGGCGAAATTCAGGGCTTCGTGGAAGCCGCCGATGCTGGTCGCGCCGTCGCCGAAGTAGGATACGACGATGGTGTCGCCGCGGGGCTTTTTCAATCCGAAGGCCACGCCCGTGCCGACGTTCACCTGCCCGGCGATGCTGCTGGCCGGGGTGATGACGTGCAGCGGGGGATAGCCCATGTGCGCCGGGGAGGAGCGTCCCCGGTCGGGACTGGTGGCCTTGGCGAACAGCTGCGCGAAGCAGAGCTTTAGGGAAACGCCCTTGATGATGTTGGAGGTCCAGTCGCGGTGGGACGGAGCGATCCAGTCGTCCTCGCGAAGAGCGTAAGCCGTACCGACGTTGGTGGCTTCCTGGCCCACGGCGGAGTAGAAATTGCCGCCGTATTTCCCCTGGCGGAACAGGACGCGGGCTTTCTCATCCGACATCCGGCACTTCAGGAGCATGCGGTACAGACCTAACAGGAGTTCCGGAGGGTGTGCGGACTTCTCGGTATGAGGCTCAATGATGGCCTGGGTATTCCTTGGTGCCA
>JAIQGD010000024.1 GCA_020072765.1 Terriglobia bacterium | reverse complement strand
ACGATCGCGAGTCCGCCAAGCGCCTGGCGACTGTGGAGGAAATTGCGCGCGAGCTGGTCCGCGCGGGCGCCGACCGGCGGGCGATCATCGTGGCGGTGGGCGGCGGGGTGGTAGGCGACGTGGCCGGTTTCGCCGCGGCGACCTACTTGCGCGGCGTCCGCCTGGTCCACATTCCCACGACGGTCGTGGCGCAAGTGGATAGCTCGTTGGGCGGCAAGACGGGCGTGGATCTGCCGGAAGGGAAGAATCTGGTCGGCGCGTTCTATCCGCCGAAGCTAGTGATCGCCGACCCGGAGATATTGCGCACGCTGCCGCACCGGGAATACCGCTCGGGGCTGTACGAAGTGGTGAAGTACGGCGTGATCGCCGATGAACAACTTTTTGAATTTCTCGAGCGGCGGATGTCCGCCGTCCTCCGGCGCGACGCCGAGGCGCTGGATTGGATCATCCCGCGGTCGATCGCCATCAAGGCACGCGTGGCCAGCGCGGACGAACGCGAGGGCGGCCTGCGCCAGATCCTGAACTTCGGCCACACGTTTGGCCACGCGCTGGAAGCGGCCACGGGCTACCGGCGGTTTCTGCACGGCGAGGCGGTGGGCTGGGGCATGCATGCGGCGACGCTGCTCGCGGTGGCGATGGACCGCCTGGACGCGTCCGACGCAGCGCGGATTCTGCGGCTGGTCGCGTCGGTGGGGCCGCTGCCGGCGCTGCCCGAGATCGACTTGGCGCGGCTGCGCGTTATCTTCGCGGGCGACAAGAAAACGCGGGGCGGACGCGTGCTGTGGGTGTTGCCGCGGCGCATCGGAAAGACCGAGTGGGGCGTCGAGATTCCGTGGCCGCTGGTCACCAAGGTGGTGCGCGCGCTGCCGCAGGTGGTACACGAGACCTCGATCGGCGCGGCGATGCCCGGCAAGGTGCGCCGCGGATGACGCTGGCGGCTTCTTCGAAGGCGCAGCTGGACGGCACGCGGCCGGAAGGCTCGCGCGACGAACGCGAAGCCGCCGCGCAGGTGCGGGAGATGTTCACGCGCATCGCGCCGCGCTACGACTTTCTCAATCATCTGCTCTCGTTTTCGCTCGATCACGTCTGGCGGTGGCGCACGGCGCGACGCTTCCGCACAATCCTCATGCGGCCGCGCGCGCGCGTGCTGGACCTGTGCTGCGGCACGGGCGACCTGGCGTTTGCGCTGGACCGGGTGCGCTCGGGGTCGGCGGCGCCGAGTGCGTCGCGCGAGGCGCGGCGGCCGGTGATCGGCAGCGATTTTGTGGAGCCGATGCTGGTGCGGGCGCGCGAGAAAGCGCGTGTCGCGCAGCGCGCCGTGGTGTTCTCGGCCGCCGACGCGCTGCACCTTCCCTTTCAGGACGCGAGCTTCGATCTGGTCACTTCCGCGTTTGGCTTTCGCAATCTGGCCAACTACGAGCAAGGGCTGCGCGAGATCGCGCGTGTGCTGAAGCCGGGCGGGGAAGTGGGTATTCTGGAATTTTCCGAGCCGGGCTCGGGCGTGATGGGAGCGCTGTTCCGTTTCTACTTCCGGCGGATTTTGCCGCGCATCGGCGGGGCGATTTCCGGCGACCGCCAGGCGTATGCGTACCTTCCCGGCTCGGTGGCGAAGTTTCCTTCGCCGGCGGGTCTGGCGGCGCTGCTGGAGAAGACCGGATATGCCGAGGTGCGCGTGGCCTCGTGGAATTTCGGCAGCGTGATTCTGCACTCCGCGCGACGCGCGTAGGCATCCGCGATCGCGCGGCGTGCTCGCGGCGATCAATGGTTGACTCCCGGCGCGCCACTGGGGTTATGATTAGCGCCATGCCGGCCTCTACCTCGCCCTCGTCTTTCCCGATTGACCTGCGCAGCGACACAGTGACGCGCCCCACGCCGGCCATGCGCCGGGCCATGGCCGAAGCGGAAGTGGGCGACGACGTCTACGGCGAAGACCCCACGGTCAACCGGCTGCAAGCGCGCGCGGCGGAAATCTTCGAGCGCGAAGCCGCGCTGTTCGTCCCCTCGGGTTCGATGGGGAATCTCCTGGCCATCAAGACCTGGGCGCGTCCCGGCATGGAGGTGATTTGCGAGCAGCGCTCGCACATCGTCAATTACGAGTTGGCCTCGATGTCGGCCGTTGCGGGGTGCATGCCGTGCACCGTGGCGGCGGCGGACGGGATTCTGACGTGGGCCACGATCGAGCCTCTGATCCGGCCCAAGGGCTACTACTACGCGCCCACCGGCCTGATCGAACTCGAAAACACGCACAACCTGCACGGCGGAGCCGTCTATCCGCCAGCGGTCGTGGACGAGATCTGCGATCGCGCGCACACCGCCGGGTTGCGCGTGCATCTGGACGGCGCGCGCATCTTCAACGCCGGGGTCGCGCTGGGGCGCGGCGTCGCCGAATTGACGCGCATGTTCGATTCGGTGATGTTCTGCCTGTCGAAAGGGCTGGGCGCGCCGGTGGGTTCGATGCTGGTGGGATCGCGCGACTTCATCGACCAGGCCCGCGTGGGCCGCAAGATGTTGGGTGGCGGCATGCGGCAGGCGGGCGTGCTGGCCGCGGCGGGGCTAGTCGCGCTGGAGGAAAGCCCCAAGACGCTGCATCGCGATCATGAAAACGCGCGGTTCCTCGCCGAGGGGTTGGCGCAAATTCCCGGGATTGTCCTGGATCCGCGGAAGGTGGTTACCAATATCGTGATCTTCGAAATCCGCGCCGAGGGGCGCACGGCCCAGGAAGTGTGCGCCGAACTGGCGCGGCGCAATGTATTGTGCGGGGCCATGGGCAAGCAGCAAGTGCGCATGGTCACGCACTACGACGTGGACTGCGCCGGCGTCGAGCGCGCCATCTCCGAAATGGCGAGCCTGCTGGGGGGCCCGAAATCGTGACGCGGAGCGGCGTGCGCCGGGCAGGAGCGGCGATCTAACAGGGTGCTGAAAAATACGCCCCAGGGAACTTCAGGGGCTAAAGCCCCATTGATTTTACGGCGCTCATGTCGCGGCTGGAGCCGCGACCCACAAAGCTCTCAAAGTTTTTCAGCATCCTGCTAAAGGGCTGGGTTGCACGGTCCTGTCGCCTGCACTGGTTCTCTCGGCGTTGTCTGCGGCTCTGCGGTGAATGCCGTTCCTGAGATTCCTGTGCCTCCTCGGCCTGCTTTGCTTCCTCATCGTCTCTATGTTTCACTTTTGCATGGCTCCTGATAGAATCCGCGCGCCGGAATCAATGCAAGCCGCCGAGGAGGCAACTCGATGATGCGTGGAATGACTGCGTTCTCAATGAGTGGGATTATGGTCCTGGCGCTGGGAATCGCATGTGCCGCCGCGCCGCGGGCGGCCCGGGCGCAGGGTGCCGGAAAACAGTTGACCGAAGCGCAGGCGCTAGACCTGCAGAAGCAATTCCTGCACGCCACCGCCACCGGGGATGCTGCCGCGATTGGGCGGATGATGGCCGATAACGCAACCTTCATTCACGGCAACGCGATCCTGCAGAACAAGGCCGAGTTCCTGGACATGCTCGGAAAGGGTCCCTACGACCTCAACAAGTTCGAAAGCAAGGACCTCAAGGCGACTCTGTTTGACGGCGGTGCGGTGGTTACGGCTCTGGCCGAAGTGGGCATGGTTCCGCGCCCCGGAGTGACAGGGATGGCGCCGCTGACCGTTCACATGCGCATTGCGTCCGTGTGGGTGGCCACCTCGAAAGGATGGCAGTTGATCCTGCAGCAGGGAACGCCTCTGCCGGAGCCGGCGCCCGCCAAGTGATTCGTGCCGGGTGTTTGCTTCGGTAGCGCCGGCGTCTCGCCGGCTGTTTTCGCCCACCGCGGCGGACGAGGGAGCTCTCTTCGGCGGCCGCCGAGGCGACCGCGCACATCGAAGGGAGATTCTTCGTCGCTGCACTCCTCAGAATGACGGCTCAGGCAAGCGGTGGCGCAGCGCCGCGCCCGTCAGGAGGGAATCGGGCTCGCCTCCGGCTCGCTTAGAGCAACATTTCCTTGAATCGGCGGGCGTGAATTGTTAGGGTCATCTCTGCGGATTTATGCCTTTGCCTTTTCCTTGCAGCCTTCATAAAATAGGGAGACTTTTGCAGCCATGACATCGTCCGATCAAACGCAGCCTTCGCTCGGCCTGTACCGTTTTGCCTTCGTCACGTCGTTTTTCACCGTTCTGCTTCTTCTGGCCGGGGCGCTGGTGACCAACAACGAAGCGGGAGACTCGGTTCCCGACTGGCCGCTGGCCTACGGCCGGCTGATACCGCCGATGGTGGGCGGGACGCGCTTCGAGTACAGCCACCGCGTGATCGCGGGCATCGTCGCGATTCTCACGCTGGTGCTGGCCATCTGGATCGCGCGCGCCGACCGCCGGCCCCTGGCGCGGCGGCTGGGGTGGAACGCGCTGGCGCTGGTGATCGCGCAGGCGGTGCTGGGCGGGATTCGCGTGCTGATGGGCAATCCGGGGCTCTCGGCGACGGTGCATGCCACACTGGCGCAATTGTTTCTTCTCACCATCGTGGGGCTCACACTGTATCTGAGCCCCTGGTGGCAGCGCGACCTTCCGCATCTGGCCGACGCCGGATCTCCGAGCGCGCGCACGCTCACCTTCTGGACGACGATCGCCATCGTGGTGCAAATCCTGCTGGGCGCCGCGCTGCGCCACGGGGCGCTGGACCTGACGCCGCACGTGGTGGGCGCCTGCGTCGTCACGGTGATGGTTTTCTGGGCGGGCCGCGCGGTGAAAAAGCGTTTTCGCGGGGTGCGGGAACTGCGCGTCGGAGTGGCGCTGCTGCACTCCTTTTTTGGGATTCAATTTCTGCTGGGTCTGGCGGCGTGGTGGGCCATGACCTCCGCGCCGCATTTTGTGGAGCCGGTGACGTTTCTGGTGACGCTGTTGGTGGCGCATGTGTTGGGCGGCGCGCTGACGCTGGCTTCGTCGGTGGTGCTGATGATGGCGTGTTTCCGGCTGACCGGGCCCGCGGCGGTCGCGGCCTCGGCTCCGGCAGGTTCGTCCAGTGGCACGGGAGCGTAGGGAAGATTCATGAACGAGCTGCGCGCCGAAAGCGTCTCGACGTTCGACAAGCCGTGGGCGTACGTCGTGCTGATGAAGCCCGACGTGACGTTCCTGGTGGTGATCACCACCATCGCGGGTTTCTACCTCGGCTCGACGGGACGGCTGGAGTGGGCGCGGTTGCTGCACACGGTGTTCGGCACGATGCTGGTGGCGGGCGGAGCGGCGTCGCTCAATCAATACATTGAGCGGGAGATGGATGCGCGCATGCGGCGGACGGCGGCCCGGCCGCTGCCTTCGGGGCTGTTGCTGCCGCGCGAGGTGCTGCGGTTTGGCGTGGGCGCGACGATCCTCGGCGCGGCGTGGCTGGCTCTGGGCGTCAGCGGACTCGCGTGTCTGGTGGCCCTGGCTACCTCCGCGCTGTATCTGGGGCTTTACACGCCGCTCAAGACGCGCACGACGCTTTCGACGGCGGTGGGCGCGATTCCCGGAGCGCTGCCCCCGGTGATCGGATGGGCTGCCGCTCACGGCTCGCTTTCTTTGGGCGGATGGGTGCTGTTCGGCATTTTGTTCTTCTGGCAATTCCCGCATTTCATGGCCATTGCGTGGATCTACCGCGAAGACTACGCCCGCGCGGGCATCCGCATGCTTCCCACGGTGGACCCCAAGGGCGACGCCACGTTCCGCCAGATCATTTGCACGTCGGCGATTCTGGTGTGGGTGAGCGCGCTGCCGTCGGTCGTCGGCATGGCGGGCATTGCTTACTTTTTCGGGTCGCTGGCGCTGGGGATGGTTCTGCTGCAGGTGGGGCTGTGGGCCAACCGCTCGCGGACCAACGCGCGCGCCAAATGGCTGATGCACGCCACCGTGGCCCATATTCCGCTGCTGCTGCTGTGGATGATTCTCGACAAGCTGGCGATGCGATGAGTGTCGTCCTGGCGCGGCCCGCGAGCGCGCGTTTCTGATGAAATTTCCCGCTCTGTGGTCCCTACCGTTGCTCAACGCGTGGCTCAATGCGGCTTCCACGGCGCTGCTGCTTTGCGGATACGCTTTCATCCGGCGGGGCCGGGTTCTTCTGCACCGCTTCTGCATGGTCGCGGCATTTCTATCTTCGGTACTTTTCCTCGTCTTTTACCTCTATTTTCACGCGCACGCGGGCGTGGTGCGGTTCGGCGGGCATGGATGGATTCGCCCGGCCTATTTCACGCTGCTGATTTCGCACACGATTCTGGCCGCCGCAATTGTGCCGCTCGTGCTGATCACGCTCACGCGCGCGCTGCGGGAGCAGATCGCCCGGCACCGAGCCATTGCCCGCTGGACGCTTCCGCTTTGGCTGTACGTGTCGGTCACCGGCGTGGTGATTTACTGGCTGCTGTATCGCGCCTACCCGCCGGTGGGCGTGCCGCCGGGCGTGTAGGATGTCGGCCCAAGGTAAGAGCACAGCCAAGGGTGGCTGTGCCACGAAGACAGAAGTCCGGAGGTCCGATGAGCAGAAAATCCAAGCAGCCGAAGAAGACCGGCAGCGGCAAGGGCATGGATCGCCGCAGTTTTATGGGCACGCTGGCGACGGCGGCGGGGACGGGCGCGGTGCTGGGCGCGTCGTCCTTTGCGCCTTCGGCGCATGCGGAGACCGTGCATTTTCCGACCGCTTCCTATTTGGGAGGCGCGGGCCCGTTCCGCAGCGAATGCGACATCCAGGACTGCGACGTCGAGGGCGAGATTCCCGCGAGCATCAACGGCGCGTTCTATCGCGTGGGGCCGGACTGGCAATATCCCCCGATGACCGGCAACATCCCGTTTGACGGGGAAGGGCACGTCAGCATGTTCCGCATCGCCAACGGGCACGTGGATTTCAAGTCGCGCTACGCCCGCACGCAGCGGTTCAAGGCGCAGGCGGCGGCGCGCAAGAGGCTGTTCGGGATGTACCGCAACCACTTCACCGACGATCCCAGCGTCGCCCAGGTGAGCCGCGGCACGGCCAACACGCACGTCGTGTTCCATCACGGGCACCTGTTCGCGCTCAAGGAGGATAGCCCGCCCGTGGCGATGAATCCGCTGACGCTCGAAACGGTGGACGATTACTACACCTACCACGGGGAATTGAAGAGCCTGACGCACACCGCGCATCCGAAGTTCGACTACACCACGGGAGAAATGATTTCGTTCGGCTACGAAGCCAAGGGCTTCGCCACCGACGACGTCTGCGTCTTCTCGGCGGACGCCAAGGGCCACATCACCTGGCAGGCGTGGATCAAGGCGCCCTACGTCGGCATGGTGCACGACTTCGCGGTGTCGCAGAAGTACGTGGCGTTCCTGGTGATTCCGATGGCCACCAACGTCGAGCGGATGAAGCAGGGGCAGGTCCACTACGCGTGGGATTCGACGCTGCCCACATGGTTCGGCGTGATGGAGCGCGGAGGCGACGGCAAAGACGTGCGCTGGTTCAAGGGGCCGGAACGCTGCGCCACGCACGTGATGGGCGCGTTCTCTGACGGCAACAAGATGTACGTCGACATGGACATGGCGCTGAAGAATCAGTTCCCGTTCTTTCCCAATCTGCACGGCGAGCCGTTCGATCCGAAGTCCGCGGTGGGTTACGTCACGCGCCTGTCGGTGGATCTGTCGAAGAAGGATATTTCGGAATACAGCATGGAGCGGCTCTATCCCCAGGCCGGTGTGCTGCCGCGGCAGGACGACCGGTACCAGACGCTGCCGTATCGCATCGGTTTCATGCCCACGACCGACCCCACCAAGCCGCTGAATCCGAAGCTGGGCAACCTGGCGTTCCGGCCGACGAATTCCTACACGCGATTCGACCACGCCACGCGCGCCACGTCGGAATTCTTCATCGGCGACGATTCCAGCCTGCAGGAGTGCTGCTTCATTCCGCGCAGCAAGAATGCGCCGGAAGGCGATGGGTACCTCGTGGGTGTGGCCAACCGTCTGCTGGAAGGCGGGCGCTCGGACCTGGTGATCGTGGATGCGCTGCACATGGAAGACGGGCCGGTGGCCACGGTGCGGTTGCCGTACCGCATTTACAGCCAAGTGCACGGGTGGTGGGTGCCGGGCGACGCCCTCCCGAAGGCTTGAAGCGCGGGGAGTCGATCCCGTCTAATAGGGTGCTGAAAAATACTTTCCAGGGAACTTCAGGGGCTAAAGCCCCCTTGATTCTACGGCGCCTATGTCGCGGCTGAAGCCGCGACCCACAAAGCTTTCCGGCCGGGTCTTTCAGCATCCTGCAAAGGAAGCCGAAACGCCTTTCTGAGGACGATGATCCTTGCCGTCCCGCAAAAGCATCCGGGACGCAAACCTCGCGGATCGTCACTGATACGAGATCACCAGCTCGCCATTCACAATCTGGATGCGGCTAATGTCGGGCGGCAGGCGGAGTTTTTCCCGGTTTTCGGGCGAGGCCATCAACTGCTGCACGGCCGAATCCAGCGCGGATTGGGGCAGCGGAAGCGACCCGAATCTTCCCGCGACGGGCTGGAACTTGAGGTAGCCGTCCTGCGAGCCGAGGCGCCCGTCGAGTTCCAGCGACAAATCCTTGCCGTGAAAGTCGAAGACGACGTAGGCCTTCACCAAATCGCCCTCCAAGCCGATCTTCACGTCCTTCACCGTCGAGCGCACTTCTTCCACGGTCGGCTGATTGCCCGCTGGCCGGCCCGGGGCCGCGCCGCCCGCCGGCGCACCCGCGGCGGGGTCCGGATTTGCGGCGCCGGAAGCGGCGGCGGTATTTGCCGGCGCGGAGCCCTCGAGCTCCAGATTCTGCGCCAGGTAAGAATTCAGCTCGGTGCGATCCAGATGCACTTCCGCAGGTTGCCCAGCGGCGCGGGCCTGTTCCGCGGCAATGAATTTTTGCTCGATGCGCGCGGCGGCGGCGGGGTCGTTGGGGACCTCGGGAGGCGGTGACTTGCGCAGGATGAGCAGGAGCGTCACCACTAGCGCCGCGAGCGTGCCCCAACTCAGGACGCGATAGAGAATTTTCGACCACGGCACGTCCGGCATGGAAGGCCTCCTTCTGGGCCGAGTCTAGCAAAGGGCGGGGAAGCGTCCCGGGCGCGGCGCGCCGGGCGTCGCCAATACGCCACTGGCTGTGGGCCAACCCGCCCAGACTGGCCGAAGGCAATAATCAGCACGGCACACCAGTACTGGGGTTGAATTGACGACCACAAGGTCCTGATTTACCGTGGGCCCAAGCTTCAGAGTAGCCACCACGCCGCCGCTGGGTTCGCGCCAGGCGAGCGAGCCACATCCAGCCTTCCGGGTGCCCGGCGGCGTCATTCAAGGAGACTGATGATGCGTACACGCCGTTCGATCTTGTGGTCTGCGATTGCCGTGATTTCGGCCGGGCTGGTCGCGTTTGCCGCGGGCGGGCGCGAGGAAGTGTTCAAGGGAGAGATTTCCGATTCGCAGTGCGCATTGAACGTTCATTCGTCCACGCATTCCCACGCCGAGATGCTGAAGAGCGGGACGATGGGCGCCTCGGCCGCCGACTGCGTGCGCAAGTGCGTGAAAAACTTCGGTGGCTCCTACGTGTTGGTGGTGAAGGACAAGGCCTACAAGCTGGACGACTCCAAGCTGGCGGACAAATACGCCGCGCAAAAAGTGAAGGTGACCGGCGTCCTGAATGAGGAAACGAACACGATCGCGGTCCATTCCATCGAGGCGGTCGCTCCGTAACGGTTGGCGTGCGGCGTGCGAGCCGGACGTTTCTACACCTTGGCGGCGAGCGCTCCCATGACCGCGTCGGTGAACTCCGCGGTGGTGGCGGCGCCGCCCACGTCGCGCGTGAGCGACTTGCCTTCGCGGTAGACCTGGTGCAGAGCGGCTTCGATTTGCTGCGAGGCCGCCACTTCATCCAGGTATTCGAGCATCATGATGGCGCTCATGAGCAGGGCGGTGGGATTGGCGATGCCCTTGCCCGCGATGTCCGGGGCGGTGCCGTGCACAGCCTCGAAGATGGCCACGTTTTCGCCGATGTTCCCGCTGGGAACCACGCCGAGCCCGCCGACCAGTCCCGCGGCCAGGTCGCTCATGATGTCGCCGTAGAGATTGGTGAGCAGCAGCATGTCGAACTGGTGCGGGTTGAGCACCATCTGCATGCACGCGTTGTCGATGATCATCTCGATGTATTCGATGTCCGGGTATTGGGCGGCCACCTTGCGGATGGAGGTGAGGAACAGGCCGTCGGACATCTTCATGATGTTGGCTTTGTGGATGCCGTGAATCTTCTTGCGGTTCCACTTGCGGGCGTACTCGAAGGCGAACCGGGCGATGCGCGTCGAGGCTCTTTCGGTGATGATCTTCAGGCTTTCGACCACGCCCGGCACCACCTCGTGCTCCAGTCCGGCGTACAGGTCTTCGGTGTTCTCCCGGATCAGCACCATGTCCACATCGTAGTAGCGCGAGGACACACCTTTCAGGTTCTTGACGGGACGCACGTTGGCGTAGAGATCGAGCGCCTTGCGCAAGCCCACGTTGATGCTGGGCGGGCCCATGGCCACCGCTGTCGCCAGCGGCCCCTTCAGCGCCACGCCGTTTTTGCGGATGGATGCCACTACGGCCGACTGCGCGAGCTCGTCGCCGCGGCGGTCAATGTCGCCCCGCGCGGACATCTCTTCCCAGGTGATCTCCACGCCCGCCGCGGCGATGATTTTCTTAACGGCCACAGCCACTTCTGGTCCAATCCCGTCTCCGGGAATCAATGTGATGGTATGTTTCATAGGGTTCTACTAGTTTAGGGGGTTGGCGTCGAGTTGTACACCCGTGGCGTTACCTTTGGTTTCTTTGCTGCAACCCGGCTGCGCACAGCGGCGTCACCGGGGACGACGTGCTTGGACTTGCCGGGCACAGGGGCGCTCCGGCCGCGGTTTCCTGGTCCGGCCAAACGCCAAATCTGGTATAATTAATTTCGAAAAGGTGGTGCGGAGTCTCCGCAGGTCCCTGGGACGTCATGCGAGGCCCGCCGTGCGAAAATCCCGCTGAAGGGGGAGAGAATGGTTCAACTGACGCCGGTAGCCGTAACCAAAGTGAAGGAGATCCTAGCGCAGCAGACTCCCGCGCCGACGGGCTTGCGCGTCGCCGTGGTCGGCGGCGGCTGCTCGGGTTTCAGCTATCACATGGCCTTTGAGAACGCCGTGAACGAAGGGGCCGACAACATTTATGAATTCGACGGCCTCAAGGTAATGGTGGACCAGATGAGCGAGATGTACCTCGAGGGGGTTTCGATCGACTACATCGAGACGCTGGAAGGCTCGGGCTTCAAGTTCAACAATCCCAACGTCAAGAGCACCTGCGGCTGCGGGAGTTCGTTCACCGTCTAGGGCGTGGGGCCTCCAGCCCTTCCCTCGACGACGCCATGAGCGACTTCGATACCGGCGCCGGTGTAAGTTGACCAACGCGTCCATTTTCCGGGCTCCCGGGGCAGTAAGCCTCCGGGAGCCTTTGCTTTTCCTTCGGGAGCCTGGCGGCATCCCGCAATCCGAAAACCCCCGATGAAGATCGCCCTGGCACAGTTCAATCCGACGGTCGGTGACTTCCAGGGCAATCGAGCCCGGATTCTGGAGCTGGCGCACGCGGCGAAAGCCGGCGGCGCCGACCTGGCTGTTTTTTCCGAGCTGTGTCTGTGCGGCTATCCGCCCCAGGACCTGATCGAGCGGCCGGCCTTTGCCCAGCGCAATCAAACAGAGCTGGCTGGGCTGGCACGGGAGATTCCGCTGCCGTCTATCATCGGTTATGTCGGCAAGGCGCCTGATGATACCGGCAAGCCCGTGGCGAATTCCGCCGCACTGATCGCCTCGGCAAAGGTCCTGTTCGAGCAGCACAAGATGCTCCTGCCCACCTACGACGTCTTCGATGAAACCCGCTACTTCCGGCCCGCCAGCACCCAGCACATTTTTCCCCTGGCGGCGGAGCAGCTGGGAATCACGATTTGCGAGGATTGCTGGAACGACAAGATTTTCTGGAAGCAGCGGCTGTACGAACGCGATCCGGTGGCCGAGCTGGTGTCGCAGGGAACCACGCTGCTTCTGAACATCTCGTCTTCGCCCTACACGCAGGACAAGCGCGCGCTGCGCCAGGACATGCTCCGCGCCATCGCCCGCCGCCACGGCCTGCCCGTCGTTTACGTGAACCAGGTGGGCGGCAACGACAGCCTGATTTTCGACGGTTCCAGCATGGCGATTCTTCCCGACGGCCGGATTGCCGCGCAGGCGAAATCGTTCGAGGAAGATCTGGTGTACTTTGATACCGCGACGGGCACGGGCGATGTCCACCGCCAGAGCGGCGACGAAATCGAAAGCGTCTACCGGGCGGTGGTGCTGGGCACACGCGATTACGTCCGAAAATGCGGCTTCCGCAAGGTGGTCATCGGACTGAGCGGGGGCATCGATTCCTCGCTGGTGGCGGCACTGGCGGTCGACGCTCTGGGTCCAGCCAATGTGTTGGGCGTGGCCATGCCCGGGCCCTACTCCTCCGACGCCGCCCTGGGCGATGCCCAGCGGCTCGCCAAAAATCTGGGGATCGAGCTGATGGTCCTGCCGATCATGGAGACCTTCCGCAGTTACCGCCAGACGCTGGCAGCGGTGTTCGCCGGCCTGGCCGAGGATACCACCGAAGAGAACCTGCAGGCGCGCATCCGCGGAAACCTCCTGATGGCGCTGTCGAACAAATTCGGGTCGCTGGTGCTGAGCACGGGGAACAAGTCCGAGATTGCCGTGGGCTACTGCACGCTCTACGGCGACATGGCGGGCGGCCTGGCCATTATTTCCGACGTTCCGAAGGGGATGGTCTACGAGCTGGCCCACTTTGCCAATTGCGCCGGGGAGCGCATCCCGCGCGAAGTCTTCACCAAAGCCCCATCCGCTGAACTTCGGCCCAACCAGACGGACCAGGATTCGTTGCCTCCCTACGACGTTCTGGACCGCATCCTGAAGGCCTACGTCGAGGACCTGCGCACTGCCGAACAAATCGCCCAGGACACGGGCTTTCCGCTCGACCTGGTCCAATCCGTGGCCCGCCAGGTGGACCGGAACGAGTACAAGCGCAAGCAGGCGCCCCCGGGGTTAAAGGTGACCTCCAAGGCCTTCAGTGTGGGCCGCCGCTTCCCGATTGCTCAGAAATTCTCGGTATAGCAACCGGTCACCTGTGATGAATCCGCCTATACCCCCGTACCCATTTGCTTGACGGCCGCGTCCCAATACCAGTAGAGTCGGAGACGAAGATGATTCGCCGAGCCGCATTTCTGGCCTTGGTCGCGACGGCGCTTCTGGCGCTGCAAGGGGCGGACTGCTTTGTCCCGGCCCCGGCGGATCGCCAGGCGATGGCGTGCTGCCACTCGATGAAGTGCCTGCCGGGTCAGCATGCGCACCAGTGTTGTGCGGCGGAATCCACATCGCATCCCCAGATCGGTGTGCCTCAAGAGTCCGCAGCCTTGCGCGTACCCGCGCCCGGCGTCGCGGCTCATCTGGCATTGCCCGTGGTCACAGCGCGGGCGGGAGTATATGGCTCCGGGCTCGGCGCCATGCAGCATTCGCCTCCTGACCTTTACACGCTCCACGCCTCTTTCCTGATCTAAAGCTCCCTTCCACGGCGCCGTTGCGCGCCGCCGCGTGTCTTTCTGCGTCCTAGTTTGTTGTGACCAACCGCCAGGCCCTGATGGGGTGCGACTTTCATTCATCGCGCCGCGCAGGCTGGCCCATCAGGTGCGCATTCCGAGGAGAGTTAAAATGTCGTTGATACTGCGAACGAAGGGAACTACGAGGCTCGTGCTTCGGTTCGCCGGAGCGAGTCTGGGGGCTCTGATCTGCTGGCTCATTTTGTCCGGCGTGTCCCTGGCGCAGCCGCCCGGCATCGCAGTCCCCCCCGAGCCCAAGCCGCCCGCGACTCCGCTGGCCGAATTGTTGCAGGAGGCGGAGCAGAATAGCCCCCAGCTGCAGGCCGCGCGCCAGGAATGGAAGGCCGCGCAGGAAGTCCCCACGCAAGTGTCCACGCTGCCCGATCCCGAGTTCATGGTGCAGCACATGAGCCTGGGAAGCCCGCGCCCCTTCGCCGGGTACACAAACAGCGAGATGGCGTACGTGGCCCTGGGCGTCTCGCAGGAGATTCCCTATCCCGGCAAACTGCGCCTGCGGGGCGAGGTCGCCAAGCGCGACGCCGAGGCCGTGCAACACCAGTACGAGTCGCTGCGCCGGTCGATCCTGTCCGGTGTGAAGACCGAATACTTCCAGCTCGCCTATTTGTCGAAAACCATGGCCATTCTCGAGAGCGATGGCGTGCTGCTCGATCAGGTCGAGCGGGCCGCCGACGCGCGCTACCGCTCCGGCATGGGGAGCCAGCAAGACCTGCTGCAAGCGCAGCTCGAGCGGACGAAACTGCTTCGCGAAATCGCCATGCACCACCTCGATGTCGCCCGGTCGCAGGCGCGGCTCAAGCAGCTTCTGGGTCGCTCGCAATCCGCGCCGGATATTGAGCCGGCCAGTCTGCCGGACACGCCGTTTCCCTATACCTACGACGAGATTCTTTCCGCCGCCAGAACTCAGAACCCGGCCATCGCGGCCGCGGAAACGATGGTCGCGCGCCAGAAGTTGCAGGTGGATCTCGCGCGCAAGGATTTTTATCCCGACTTCAATGTGCAGTACATGTGGGAGCGGCCCGATCCCACGCAATACCGCGCGCGTTACACCGTCAGCGTCGGCGTGCGCATTCCCATCTACCGCGGCCGCAAGCAGCGGCCGGAACTGGCGCAGGCGGAAGCGGAACTCAGCCGCTCGCGCAGCCAGCACGAGGCCGAATCGCAGCAAGTGGCGCTGGAACTGCGCACCGAATTCGACACGGCGCAGAAGACTGCCGAGCTGCTGAAAATCTACCGCGAGGGCCTGCTGCCGCAAGCCCGCGCGGAATTTCAGGCGGGCGTGGCCGCCTACCAGAGCAACCGCCGGGATTTTCAGGCGCTGCTGGCTTCGTTCCTCGACGTGCTGCAATTGGACGAGGGTTACTGGCAGAGCGCCGCGGAATACGAGACGGCCCTGGCGCGGGTCGAGGAACTGACGGGATTGTCACTGCGCGCGGAAGGAGCCCGACAATGAGAAACTATCGCACCGGTTTCGTGCTCGCCGTGATCGGCAATCTGGTGCTGGCCGCCCTTCTGGCGGGTATTTGGTGGCACGTCACCTCCACGAAGACGACCGGTCAGGTGCCCCTGGCTCCGGGCGGCCCCACCGCGCCGGAAGCGCCGCCGGCGCCGTCCCAGGCTCCTCTGGTGCCGGTACAGATCTCGCCGCAGCGAATGCAAAGCATCGGCGTGAAGACCGGCGCGGTGGAGCGGAAGAACGTCGTGGATGAGATTCGCGCCGCGGGCAACGTCGCGGTGGACGAGACGCGCCTGGCGTACGTGCAGACGCGCTTCTCCGGCTATATCCAGAAGGTGTTCGCCGACGCCACCTATCAGTACGTGCGCAAGGGCCAGCCCCTGTTCACCATTTACAGTCCCGATCTGGTGACGACGGAAAGGGAATATCTGGCCGCCAGACAACATCAGGAGCAAGTGGCGCAGAGCACGGTCGCCGGCGTGCGCTCCGGGGCCGCGGCGCTGCTCACCGCCGCTACTGAGCGCCTGAAGCAGTGGGGCGTCCCGCCGCAGGAACTCGCCCGGCTGGAAGCGAGCGGGCAGGTGCAGCAGGAGCTCGAAGTCGATTCGCCGGTCTCCGGCTACATCACCGAGCGCAACGCACTGCCGAGCGTCGCCGTCCAGCCGGAAATGCGCCTCTACTCTCGACCGTGTGGGTGCAGGCGCAGGTGTTTCAAAACGATCTGGGGCGAATCCACACCGGCGATAGCGCCGCGCTGACCGTGGACACTTTTCCGGGGCGCACGTTTACGGGCCGCGTGGACTTCATCTACCCGCAGATGGATCAAGATACGCGAACAGCCAAAGTGCGCCTGGTGCTTCCCAACCCCCGGCTGGAACTCAAGCCGGGAATGTTCGTGAACGTTTCGCTGAAGCAGCCGCTGGGCCGGCAACTCGTCGTGCCCGCCAGCGCCATCCTGCATTCGGGCACCCGGCAGATTGCCTTTGTGAGCCGCGGCGACGGCTACTTTGAGCCGCGCGAGGTGCAGGTGGGCTCGCGCGCGGGCGACGACCTGATCGTTCTGAAAGGCCTGCAGGAAGGCGATACGATCGTCACCTCCGCGAACTTCCTGATCGACTCCGAAAGCGAACTGCAAGCGGCGCTGGGAGCGTTCGCGCCACCGCCGCCCGGCGCGGGAGCGGCCTCGGCCGTGAATCTTCCTCATGCGAATGTGGAACTGACTACGGACCCGGACCCGCCGCAGAAGGGCGCGCTCACCGTGCGCGTCAAGCTCACCGATGCGAATGGCGCGCCGGTCTCCAGCGCCGATGTCACGGTGACGTTCTTCATGCCCGCCATGCCCGCCATGGGCATGGCCTCCATGCGCACGCAGATCAATCTGGTGGAAAAGGGGAGCGGGACGTACGAGGGCTCCGGCCGGCTGGAGAGCGGCGGAACGTGGCAGGTCACGATCGTGGCGCGCAAGAACGGCCAGACCGTCGCCAGCAAGCAGCTTTCCGTGACCGCCGCAGGAGGGATGTAACGTGATCGCCCGATGGATTGACTGGTGCGCGCGCAACCGCTTTCTGGTATTCACCGCGACCTTCCTGCTCGTTCTCGCCGGAATCTGGGCGATGCGCCGCATTCCACTCGACGCGCTGCCGGATATTTCCGACGTGCAGGTGATCGTCCACGTGCCGTGGGCGGGCCAGCCGCCTAGCCTGATCGAGGACCAGGTCACCTATCCCATCGTGACCACGCTTCTGGCCGCGCCGCACGTGAAGTCCGTCCGGGCGCAGACGATGTTCGGCGACGCCTATATATTCGTCGTGTTTGAGGACGGCACGGACATCTACTGGGCGCGTTCGCGCGTCCTCGAATACATGCAATCGATTCAGGGGCGGCTGCCCGCCGGCGCTCAGCCCATGCTCGGGCCGGACGCCACCGGCGCGGGCTGGGTTTATGAGTACGTCGTGGTCGACCACAATCACCAGCACAGCTTGGCCGAGATGCGCAGCATTCAGGACTGGTATCTGCGCTATCAGCTCGAAACCGTGCAGGGCGTGGCGGAGGTGGCAACCATCGGCGGCTTCGTGCGCCAGTATCAAGTGAATCTGGACCCGGACAAGCTACGCGCCTACGGGATTTCGCTTTCGACCGTGATCCAGAAAGTCCGCGACAGCACCAACGAGACCGGCGGACGCGTGCTCGAAATCGGCGGCGCGGAGTACATGATTCGCGGGCTGGGTTATCTGCGCTCGCTCTCGGATCTGGAGACGGTGCCGGTGGCGGCCAAGAACGGCACTCCGGTGCTGATCCGCGACCTGGGCACGGTGGCCTTTGGGCCCGACATCCGGGAGGGAGCCGCAGACTGGCAAGGCGAAGGGGAAACCGTGGGCGGCATTATCGTCATGCGGTACGGCATGAACGCCCTGACGGTGATCAATGGCGTAAAACAAAAGCTCGCGGAGATCAAGCCGGCTTTGCCTCCCGGAATCGAAGTGGTCTCCGGTTACGACCGCTCGGGCCTGATCCAGGCTTCGATCGACACGCTGGAGAGGGATTTGATCGAGGAAGCGATCATCGTCAGCGTGGTCATTATCGTGTTTCTGTTCCACTTCCGCTCGGCGTTCATTCCCATCCTAAGCCTGCCGATCGCCGTGGTGGCGTCGTTCCTGCCGATGTACTACCTCCACGTCAGTTCCAACATCATGTCGCTCGGGGGGCTGGCGCTGGCCATTGGAGTGCTGGTGGACGCCGCCATTGTGATGGTCGAAAACGGCTACCGCCATCTGTCGGAGCGGCAAGCCACCAGCACGCAGGAGATTTCCGAGCGCGAAAGGCGCCGCATCCTGATCGAGGCGGCGAAGCAGGTGGGCCCGGCGATCTTCTATTCGTTGCTGATTATCGTGCTGTCGTTTCTCCCCGTCTTCATGCTCGAGGCGCAAGAGGGGCGAATGTTTCATCCGCTGGCCTGGACGAAGACGCTGGCCGTGGGCTTTTCGTCGGTGCTGGCGATCACGCTGGTTCCCGTGCTCATGGTGCTCTTCATTCGCGGGCGGCTCCGGCCGGAGGCGCGCCACCCGCTTTCCATCGTGACACAGGCGATCTATTTGCCTGTCTTGCGCCTCTGCCTGCGGTATCGCAAGATCACGCTCGCGGTGAATCTGCTGTTTCTCGTGGTGACCCTGCCGCTGGCGCTGAAGATCGGCAGCCAGTTCATGCCGCCGCTGTACGAAGGCTCGGCTCTGTACATGCCCACGGCCATGCCCGGCATTTCTATCCGCCAGGCGTCGCAACTGATGCAGGAGCAGGACCGCATCATCCGCACGTTTCCCGAAGTCGAAACCGTCTTCGGCACGGTGGGGCGCTCCGACAGTCCCACGGACAACGCGCCCCTGGACATGTTCGACACCACCATCATGCTCAAGCCGCGCGACCAGTGGCGCGCGGGCCTGACCTACGAAAAACTGATTCAGGAGATGGACGCCAAACTCCAGTTTCCGGGCCTCTCGAATACCTGGACAATGCCCGTTCAAAACCGCCTGGACATGGAAATGACGGGCATCAAGACCCCGCTGGGGATGAAGATTCAAGGCCCGGCGCTCGACGGCATCCAGCATCTCGGCGCCCAGATTCAGCAGGTGCTTTCCTCGCTGCCGGACACACGCTCGATCTTCGCCGAACGCGTCTCGCAGGGCTTCTACATCAACATCGAGGTCAATCGGGCGGAGGCCGCGCGGTACGGCCTCACCGTGGCCGATGTGCAGCAATCCGTGCGTTCGGGGATTGGCGGTGAAATGGTGACCGAAAATGTCGAAGGGCGCGAGCGATACCCGGTCAACGTCCGCTACAACCGCGATTTTCGCGACAGCGTCGAGGACCTGGGACGCGTGCTGATTGCCACCCCCACCGGCGCGCAGATTCCCATCAAGGAGGTCGCCACCATTTCCTTCTCCCGCGGGCCTTCCATGCTGCGGGATGAGGACGGAGCGCTCACCGGATACGTCTACATCGACCTGAACACGAAGGACTACGGCGGGTTCGTGCAGCGCGCCAGCCAGGCCCTTCGCGAGAAGGTGGCCTTGCCGCCCGGCTATACGTACAAATGGTCCGGCGAGTATGAATTCGAGCTGCGCGCCAAGGAGCGCCTCCAGCTGATTTTGCCGGTCGTGTTTTTTGGCATCTTCCTGCGGCTGGACGTGGTGTTTCACTCGGTGGCGGAGGCCACCGTCCTGATCTTCCCGACGATTTACGCCCTCACCGGAGGGCTCATCCTGCAGCGATTGCTGGGCTACAACTTCAGCGTGGCCGTGTGGGTGGGCTACATCGCGCTGTTCGGGATCGCCGTCGAGACGGGCGTCGTGATGGTCGTGTATCTGCACGAAGCCCTGGACCGCCGGCTGGCGAGCGGCGCGCCGCTGCGGCACGAAGATATCGAGGCCGCGGTGATTGAGGGCGCGGTGCAACGCCTCCGGCCCAAGCTCATGACCGTCTGTGTTGTCCTGGCGAGCCTGGTGCCCATCCTGTGGGAGACGGGCGTGGGCGCCGACGTGATGAAGCCCATCGCCGCCCCGGTCGTCGGCGGGATGATCACCTCCACGATTCACGTGCTCATCCTCGTCCCTGTTTTCTTTGCTCTGATGAAGGAGCGCGCGCTGCGCCGCGGCACGTTGCGGCCCAGTTCGGGAGACTCGGAAACATAGGCCATGCAGTTGTTTCTTTGGCGGAAAGTAGAGCAAGCAGAAGTCATCTCAAACGGCGAAGGAGGAAGAGGACGATGGCGAAGACATTCTCGGGAAAGGTCATTGGGATGTTGGCGGTGGCGGTTCTATTCTGGGCCGTCGCCATGCAGGTGCAGGCGGCGGGCGCGGCGACGACGCTCACCGGCGTGGTCAGCGATGCCATGTGCGGCGCCCAGCACATGGCCAAGGACAAAAGCGCCGCGGAGTGCACGCGCGGCTGCGTGAAGGGCGGCGAGAAATACGCCCTCGTGGTGGACAAGAAGGTTTATACGCTGCAGGGCCACGAAGCGGAGATGTATAAGTACGCCGCGCAGAAAGTGACGGTGAAGGGCACGGTCACCGGCAGCACCGTGACGGTCGAGTCCGTCACGCCGGCCAAGTAGCGCCGTGCGATAATGAAACAAAGGTAGCCGGGCGAGTGTTCGCATTCGCCCGGCTGCAGCGCGAAAACCGCATGGACACGAAAACGCATTGGGAGAAGATTTATAGCAGCAAGGCCCCGGAGACGCTGAGCTGGTACCGCCCGCATCTGGAAACATCGCTCAGCTTGATCGAGCGGGCGGCGCGGGAAAAGTCCGCCTCGATCATCGACGTCGGAGGCGGGGAATCGACGCTCGTCGATGACCTTCTGGCGCGCGGATACCGGAACATCACCATCCTCGATATCTCTCAGGTCGCCATCGACACAACGAAAAAACGGCTGGGGGCGCTGGCGGAGCAGGTGCATTGGCTCACCGCGGATGTCACGGCAGCCGCGCTCGAGCCGTGCGCGTACGACGTGTGGCACGACCGCGCGGTATTCCATTTTCTCACTGCGCCGGAACAGCGCGTCGCCTACGTGCGCCAGGTCGCCCGCGCCGTAAAACCCGGCGGCCACGTCATCGTTGGTGCGTTCGGGCCGGAAGGGCCCAACCGGTGCAGCGGGCTCGATGTGGTCCGGTATGACGCCGAATCGCTGCACCATGAGTTTGGCGCGCACTTCCGGCTGGTCGAGAGCTTAGGCGAGCTGCACCACACGCCATCCGGCGCAACCCAGCAGTTCCTCTATTGCTTTTGCCGGGTCGAATAGCAAAGGGCCGTGCGTGTCCGCGGTCCGCTCAAGCTCACGTCGCCGCGCGAGATTAAGCTGTTTCGCTCGGGTGCTGCGCGGGAGATTTTCCCTGCGCCAACGCCGTCGCGGCCGCGGTGCGCAACAGGTTCAGAAGGTCCTGCGCTTCCTTGGCCAGCGCGCGGTGGCGCGGATGGATCACGTCCAGATTGCGGCTGAGCGGCTCGGCATCGAGAATCTCGATCGACACCAGCTTGCCCTGCCGCAGTTCCTGCGTGAGCGCGATCTGGGGAAGAAAGCTGAAGCCCAGCTTCCGCTCGACCATGCGCTTGGCCGCCTCAATGGTCTCCACTTCGAGAACGACATTTGGCAATAGACCGGCGCGGCGGAACAGGCCCTGCGTCAGAGTCCAGTCGCTTGATCCGCGATCGTAGAAAATCAGGGGCCATGCTTCGACCTCTTCAAGATGTGCGTGCCGATTGCCCGCCATGGGATGCGCGGGATCTCCCACCAGAATGAGGGGGTCGTCGCGCAGCGTCATGGTCTCGACCTCGGGATGGTTCAGCGAGCGCGCCACGCCGATGTCGGCCTCGCCGTCGAGCACCATTTTCAGCACCTGCATGGAATTGCCCGACCGCAGATGAACCATCACCTTCGGATTGGCGGCCTTGTAGCTTTCCATGACCTCCGGCATCAGGTAGGTGCAGACCGAAAGCGACGCCGCGATGCGCAGCGCTCCGGCGGTCAAAGGCTGCAGTTCGTGTACGGCCTGGCGCGCCATCGCTACCGTCCGCAGGATCTGTTCCGCATGCGGCCGCAACGCTTTTCCGGCAGGGGAGAGCGTGGGCGTCGCCCGGCCCCGCGTGAAGAGGCTGACCCCGAGCGATTCTTCCAGCGCCCGGATGCGTCCGCTCACCGCCGGTTGGCTAACGTGCAGCATCTCGGCCGCGCGGTGAAATCCGCCATAGGTGACCACGGCCAGAAAAGTTTCGACTTGATCAATTTCCATCCGCACCTCGTGCTTTGCTCAATAGTGAGCCGAATTCGATGCTGGTTAGATGATAACACAAGCTTATCACGGCGATAACGACAATCAGTTTGACTTACTAGTTCTAGGCCGCCAAAATGGCCCACAGTGTCGCACCGAAGTGGTCCGGCGCGACACTAGGTTGAGCAGGCTCGCTGGGCCGATCCAGCAGGCAGGAGGCAGCCATGGAAGGCGTGAATACACGTTCCTACCCC
Source organism: Terriglobia bacterium (assembly GCA_020072765.1). GTDB lineage: Bacteria > Acidobacteriota > Terriglobia > Acidiferrales > UBA7541 > Palsa-295. The sequence continues at coordinate 25,708 of JAIQGD010000024.1, read as the reverse complement.
CGGACGGCGTTGGACAAGCCCATCGAGCTGCGCATTGGCAAGGATACGATTCACAGCAAGAATCCCGCCAACAACCTGAGTCCCAGCGGGCTGTTTATCAGCCGCGGAGATCTGCCGCTGGGCGCTGCGGTGCGGGTTCGCATCCTGGGCCAGCGCGTCTTTGAGGCCCAAGGCGAGATTCGCAGCCGCGAGCCGCACGGGCACGGCGTGGGCATTTGCTTCACCTCGATTTCCGCACGGAGCCGTGCAGCCCTCGATGATCTGATCGAGGATTTGACGTTGAGAGGGCTTCCGGCCGCTTGAGTGCGGCGCCAGTCCGGGAACCGAACGCGACGTCTCGCGTTACCCCAGTTCGAGTGATGGGAAGTCTTAGATTTGGCGGGCCCGAACAGAGTTCGTGCGCGTATACCTTCACTATGGCCTGATAGGAGGCACCAGTCATGACGAGCAGCAACGGCAAGCCCGCAAATCTGGAAGCAGAATGGCGGACGCATCCGCGCTGGGCGGGAATCGCGCGCCCCTACAGCCAGAAGGACGTCGAGCAACTCCGCGGCTCGGTGCACGTCGAGCATACGCTGGCGCGCCTGGGCGCCGAGCGCCTCTGGACTCTGCTGCACTCGGAAGGGCACACGGCGGCGCTGGGGGCCATGACGGGCAATCAGGCGGTGCAGCAGGTGAATGCCGGTTTGCACGCCATTTACGTCAGCGGATGGCAAGTGGCCGCCGACGCCAATGAGGCTGCGGAAACCTATCCGGACCAGAGTCTGTATCCCGCCGATAGCGTGCCGCAAATGGTGCGGCGCATCAACCGGGCGTTGACGCGCGCCGACCAGATCCATCACGCGGCCGGCAAGCACGACATCTACTGGTTCGCTCCGCTGGTCGCCGATGCCGAAGCCGGCTTTGGCGGCAATCTCAACGCTTTCGAACTGATGAAGGGCATGATCGAGGCCGGAGCGGCCTGCGTTCATTTCGAGGATCAGTTGTCGTCGGCCAAGAAGTGCGGCCATCTGGGCGGCAAGGTGCTGGTCCCGACGCTGGAAGCCATTCAGAAGCTGATCGCGGCGCGGCTGGCCGCCGATGTGATGGGCGTGCCCACCCTGATCATGGCGCGCACCGACGCCGATAGCGCCACGCTGCTGACTAGCGACATCGATTCCCGCGACCGCCAGTTCATCAGCGGCGAGCGGACCAGTGAAGGTTTCTTCCGCGTGCGCGGCGGCGTCGAATCGGCGATCGCCCGCGCCGTGGCCTACGCGCCCTACGCCGACCTGCTGTGGTGCGAAACCTCCAAGCCGGATATCAAGGAGGCTCGCGAGTTTGCCGAAGGCGTGCACGCCAAGTTCCCGGGGAAGATACTGGCCTACAACTGCTCGCCTTCCTTCAACTGGCGGAAGAATCTGGACGACGCCACCATCGCCAAATTTCAGCGCGAACTTGGCGCCATGGGCTACAAGTTCCAGTTCATCACGCTGGCGGGCTTCCACGCGCTCAACCTCTCGATGTTCGAGCTGGCCCGCGCCTATAAGCGCTCCGGCATGACCGCCTACTGCCGCTTGCAGGACAAGGAATTCCGCAGCGAGGCCGAGCACGGCTACGAGGCCGTGAAGCACCAGCAGTTCGTCGGCACCGGCTACTTCGACGCCATCCAGCAGGTGATTACCGGCGGGACGTCTTCCACGATCGCGCTGGAAGGATCCACCGAAGCGGCGCAGTTCCAGGCCAAGAAGATGCCCCCGCCGGCCGAAAAGTCGCACGCCGCCAACGATTAGCCACTCCTAGGGCGGCGGGGAAAGTTCAGGGGCAGGGCAGCGGGATTCCGGCCAACCGGAGCCCGCCGCTCGGCTCCGCGATGGCACAGTGTCCGCGCAGGAGTCGCCGCTTCCGATTCCTTCACCGCTTGTTTCGCGCTGCGCGGCATTGCGCTTGACCAGTCGCAGGCACGAGCAGGCCACCCACCGCCCCAGGCAACTCCTTCGTCCCCACCTTCCATCGTTTGTTCAGCCGTAGCGAATCAAACGCGCAGACCGGCGCGGGAATCGGATGCCGCAGAATCTTTGGAGTGCGGGAGATTGCTCCCGCTTTCATGAGACACAATTTTCTTCCGTCTCCGCCCGGCGAAGCTTGCTTCGCCGGGACACCCGCGAGGAGGCTGCCACGAGGGGGGTAAAGCGGCGGCAAGCCGCCGCACTCCATACGCACCTTGCACTCGCACGGAGGCTTCTGACTCAACGTGCCGAAACAGGGAAGTTCTTGACGATGGGAGGGCGCCTAGGGGTGGTGTGGGGTGCGCGAAGGGTAAGAGGCGCTCGGAGACTATCGGACGGCCCTGGGGCCGTCCGATAGCGCCGGGCGCTACGAGTTAGAAGCGGAAGTTGACGCCTGCGCGCGCGACGTTGGCATGCAGGTTGGCCATGTGGATGAAGGTGATGCCGGGTAAAGTGGCGGCTCCCGGGGGGAGCATGGCGAGATTGTTGCTGGTGGCCTTGACGCTGCCAAACCCGCCATAGAGGTATTCGCCCTTCAGCGACCAACGGGAGCTGATTTTATACTCGATCCCGCCGCCGGCGGCATAGCCGCTCTGGGTCTTGTTGACGCCGCCGTTCTCGACCTCCGGATAGGCGTTGGAGTTGTCGGTAAAAGTGGCCTGGTAGTTCACGTTGGTCATGGCCAGGCCGACGGTGCCGTACACGAGAACGCGTTTGGTGGCATAACCGACGCGCGGCCGCAGAGTGACGAGCCAGCTGGTCTTCATCGACTGCGTGAGCACGAAGGTGCTGGGGGCGCAGCAGTTCCAAATGTTCGTGGAGCTGACGGTCTTGTTCAGGCTCAAGCTCCCGAAATCAAACTCACCGCCAAGCAGGAAATGACCATGCTGGAAGTTGTAGCCGATCTGGCCGCCGCCGGTGATGCCGTTGGAGTCCGGATGCAGCGGGGCCAAGCTGTTCACTTGACTGACTACGCCTGGCACATAAATGCTCGTCGGGTCGGAGATGGTGGTCATCGCATCGGAACTGCCGAACGCGCCGCCCACGTTGCCGCCAACGTAAAAGCCCTTCCAGTCATTATCTTGCGCCAAGCCTGCCGGAGCGAGGGCAAACAGGCCTGCCGTCAGGGCCAAGGCCACCGCGCCGATTTTCAGCATGAGTCGATTCATTACTTTCTCCTTTTAGGTATTTAGACTTGCCAGTTATGCAGTCGTCCGATCAGTGAAACGCAATTAAGGGATGGCCGAGAGGCTACCGGGCGGCTGTCTGGCCGCCCGATAGCGCCCAAGGTTAAGGGTTAGAAGCGGAAGTTGATGCCTGCGCGCGCGATGTTGGCGTGCAGGTTGGCTCCGTGAGTGAAGACGGCCAGGGGGAAAGTGGCGAGTGAGATGCCCGTAAGGTTCGTGCTGGTGGTCTTGACGTTGCCAAAGCTGGCGTAGAGGTATTCGCCCTTCAGCGACCAGTGCGATCCCATCTTGTACTCGATACCGCCGCCAGCGGCGAAGCCGGTCTGCGTCTTCTTGATGCCACCGTTTTCGGTTGCGCCACCTCCTGGTCCAGCGGTGTCGACATAGGCTTCCTGGTAGTTGAGGTTGGTCGCTGCTAGACCGCCAGTGCCGTACACCAGGACGCGCTTACCTGCATAGCCGACGCGGGGCCGTGCGGTCATCAGCCAGCTCGTCTTCATGCTTTGGGTGACTGTGAACGTAAACGCGTAGCCGGTAAAGGTAGCGCCAGCGGCCTTGGAACTGTTCAAGCTCATGCCGCCGAAATCGAACTCGCCTCCCAGGAGGAAATGACCGTGCTGGAAGTCGTAGCCGATCTGGCCGCCACCGGTAACGCCGTTGGGGCCCAGATGCTGGATGCCGGCGGTGGTTACCTGGCCTTGCGTGATCAAATCAGGGTAGTAGCTCAACGTTGGGTCCGAGACGGAGGTTCGCGGGTCGGAACTGCCGAACGCGCCGCCGACGTTGCCGCCGACGTAGAAGCCCTTCCAGTCTTTATCCTGCGCCAAGCCTGCGGGAGCGAGGGCAAACAGGCCCGCTGTCAGGGCCAGTGCCACCGCGCCGATCTTCAGTGTGAGCCGATTCATTCAATTCTCCTTGTCAGTATTTAAAGTCCCCGGCGAGGCAGTCGTCAGAGCAGTGAGGCGGTGCGTCTTGGGGTCCTGCTGCCGTCGCTGCTCTTCGGAATGGCTCTGGCGGTAAGGCTGATTATCCGGGTATAGGTAGCAGAGTCAAAGGATGGTACTGGTACTTGTTTCCATGGCAACAACATGGCAGCTAACTAATTGATTTCATGGGCACATAGCTTGTTTAAGCGAGCATCACTTTTAGGGTCCTCCAGAGGCGCGCTGAAAACTACGGGTGTATTCGGGGGGCTCTTTGGAGTGCGGGAGCTGGCCCCCGCTTTGGCGCGGCACCGTTTGGCTGTGCTTCTGCCCGGCGAAGCTTGCTTCGCCGTGGCACCCGCGAGGCGGAGGGCACGACTGGGAAAAGGGGCGGCAAGCCGCCGCACTCCATAGGCGGCTTGTGGTTGCACGGGGCTTGTCTGACTCCGGGGCCGGCAAAACGCCCAAGAGGGCAGTTCTTACGATCGGAGGGCACTTGGTGGTGGAGTAGGCAGGGCCGCCTGGGAGGCTACCGAACGGTTGGAGGGGCCGCCGTCGGTAGCACCGGGCACGGGGTAGAGGCGCGAATTGACGCCAAGCGGTTGATATGCGCAAGAGGAGCCTTGACAACCCCGCGACGCTGCATATACGGTATCTGTTTGCATAGCGGGCTTCAGGAAGACCGTACGAGCGCACGGCGCTGCGGCCGGCGCGAGTTCTGATCGTCAATCTACATAGACTGTTCCTTCGGGGAGGAAAAACGAATGCCGCACAAGTTGAAGAACATGCTCGCGCGTGTGCCGAGCGACATTGACATTGCTCAGGCCGCTGCGCCGATTCCCATCGCGCAGATTGCCGCGGAGGCGGGCATTACCCCGGACGAACTCGAGCTGTACGGCAAGAGCAAGGCCAAGGTGCGCCTGGAAATTCGCGACCGCCTGAAGAACGTGGCCAACGGCAAGTACGTTGTGGTGACGGCCATTACGCCGACGCCGCTTGGCGAAGGCAAGACGACCACCACGGTCGGCCTCAGCCAGGCGCTCGGCGCGCACCTGGACAAGAAAGTGTTCACCTGCGTGCGCCAGCCCAGCCAGGGCCCGACCTTCGGCATCAAGGGCGGCGCGGCGGGCGGCGGCTACAGCCAGATCATCCCCATGGAGGATTTCAACCTCCACCTCACGGGCGATATTCACGCCATCACGGCCGCCAACAACCTGCTGGCCGCCGCGATTGACGCGCGCATGTTCCACGAGAGTTCGCAGAGCGATGAAGCCCTGTTCGAGCGCCTCTGCCCGCCCGCCAAGGACGGCAGCCGCCGGTTCTCTGGGGTGATGTTGCGCCGTCTGCGCAAGCTCGGGATCACCAAGACCGACCCCGCCCAGTTGACCCCGGAAGAGCGCAGCCGCTTCGCGCGCCTGGACATCGATCCAGCGAGCATCACCTGGCGGCGCGTCACCGACACCAACGACCGCATGCTGCGGCAGATCACCATCGGCCAAGGTCTGGAAGAGAAGGGCATGACGCGCGTCACGGGATACGACATTGCCGTGGCCAGCGAGATCATGGCCATCCTGGCACTCACCACCAGCCTGGCGGACATGCGCGAGCGGCTGGGCCGCATGGTCATCGGCACCAACCGGGCGGGCGAGGCGATTACCGCGGACGATGTGGGAGCCGGCGGCGCGCTGACGGTGCTGATGAAGGACGCCATCTTCCCGAACCTGATGCAGACGCTCGAAGGCACGCCCGCATTCGTACATGCCGGACCGTTTGCCAACATCGCCCACGGAAATTCCTCCATCGTGGCGGATCAGATTGCCCTCAAGCTGGTTGGGCCCGATGGCTACGTGATCACCGAATCGGGGTTCGGCGCCGACATCGGCATGGAGAAGTTCTTCAACATCAAGTGCCGCTACAGCGGACTGATTCCCAACTGCGTCGTGCTGGTGGCGACGATTCGAGCGCTCAAGATGCACGGAGGCGGCCCGAAAGTCGTGGCCGGGCAGCCGCTGCACCATGCCTACACCGAAGAGAACCTGCAACTGCTCGAAAAGGGCTGCGCCAATCTCGCCAAGATGATTCAGAACGCGCGCCGCTTCGGAATTCCGGTCGTGGTGGCGGTCAACCGCTTCCAGTACGACACGCCGGCGGAGATCGAGCTGGTGCGCAAGCTGGCCGTGCAGGCGGGGGCCAGCGACGCGGTCTCGGCCAATCACTGGGCGCAGGGTGGCCTGGGGGCCGTGGATCTGGGCAAAGCGGTGATCGCCGCGTGCGAAAAGCCCAGCAAGTTCAGCTTCCTGTATCCGCTCGAAGCGACCATCAAGGAAAAGATCGAGACGATTGTGCGGGAGATGTACGGGGGAGCGGGCGTGGAATATTCCGCCGAGGCCGAGAAGAAGATCGCGCTGTACAACCGGCTCGGCTTCGACAAGCTGCCCATCTGCATGGCCAAGACGCACCTGAGCTTGAGCCACGACCCGACACTGAAAGGCGCTCCCACGGGATTCACCGTGCCGGTGCGCGACATTCGCGCCAGCGTCGGCGCCGGGTTCCTCTATCCGCTACTCGGCACCATGAGCACCATGCCCGGCCTCTCCACGCGTCCTGGCTTCTACGAGATCGATCTGGATCTGGAGACCGGCCGCGTCGTCGGCCTTTCCTGAGGTAGGCGGGAAGTATTAGCGGCGCTGCGGCCTAGTGGGTGCTGGTGGCGGTCCACCAGCGCTGCAGCGCCACCACCGCCCACACCACTTCGACCAGCCCGAACGGCCATGCCCCTTGCAGGAAGCCGTAAACCGATCCGAGCGCGCACGAAACCGCGAACAACAAGACGTACCACCGGCTGCGCTTCTCCAGCGCGTAGCATACCAGCATCGCCGTCACGGCGAAGAGTCCGAACAGCGTTAGCCGGCTCATTGGTTTGTCCTCTTGGGCCGGGCCTCAAGTACACTCACGATTTGGAAGTTTCCGTTTTCCGCTTCGCATGGATCGCGGCTTCCACCTGCTGCAGGACTGAGTCAGCCTGCCGAAAAGCTTTCGTTTCCCATGCACGCCGCCCGCTGCCGGCCGCCTCATCCAGCGCCGACCCAGACGGCAGTTGCTGGACATTGGAGTCGGCGCACAGAAGAAAGACGCGCAGCGCGCTGGCGAGCAGCGCGGCCGCCGCACCGAGATCGGCGGCGACTCCCGGGTGAGCCATTCCCGCCGCATCCGCGCAGAGAGCGATGCCCGCAGCCGCAGCTTGTGCGGCGCCCAGGGGGACGTCGATCGCCACGCGCACGGCGGAAGCGATGGCGCGCGCGCGTTCCTGCTGTTCGCTGACGGTGGCGTGCGGCAGGCGGACAGCAGCGATGTAAGCATGGAAGGCGGCGATATCGTCCTCGGCAAATCGCACCATGCGTTGCGATTCACTTTGTGCGGTTGCCAGGAGTGCTCTGAGTTTCGAGCGATCGCCCGCGAAATCTTTTCTGCTGCCGCTGACTTCGAGGACCTTGGCGGCCAGGCCGAGCGCGAAGCTGGCCGAGACCGCCGATGCCGAGACGCCCGCCGGCATCGGCTGGCCGCTGGCTACCGCACCGCGAAATTCCTCGACAGTCGATTCCCGAATGGAATCTGCCATGGCGGATTTCTTCTCCATGAGTCTCTGCGAATACTACGCGAAGGCGCGGCGGAGTCCCAGCGTGTTTTTAGCGTATGGTCGCGGAGAAAGGCGACTCACCGCAGAGGCGCAGAGGACGCAGAGAAAGCAAGAGAAGGGCGGAGAAAGGCGCCGGACGCATCACATTCGCGACGTCGTGGCGCGGTGAGTGGCGGAGCGTGCTTGTCAGGCCGCTAGCGGTGGGATAGAGTAGCCGCCTTTAGCGCAGGAGAGCGAGCGCCATGCCGTCGGCCCGGCACGAAAAACTGGACGTTCTGATTCGCCGCGCGGCGATTGAGAAGCGCGTGCATGCCGTGGCGCGCCAGATCACCGCGGACCTCAAGGGGCAGCGCGTGCATCTGGTCGGGGTCCTCAAGGGCGCGTGCATCTTTCTTTCCGACCTAGTGCGCGAGATCGGGCTGGAGACCTCGATTGATTTCATCGCCGTGTCCACCTACGGAGCGGGCAACGAATCGTCGGGCCAGGTGCGCATGCTGAAGGACCTCGACAGCAGCATTGCCGGGCTGCACGTGGTTCTGGTCGAGGACATCCTCGATACCGGGCTCACGCTGAGTTACCTGCTGCGCATTTTGCGCCAGCGCAAGCCGAAGAGCCTCCGCGTCGCCGCGCTGCTCGACAAGCCTTCCCGGCGGGTCAAGAAGGTGAAGGCGGACTACGTCGGCTTCACCATCCCGAATGAATTTGTCGTCGGCTACGGCCTGGATTACGCCGAACGCTACCGCAACCTGAAGGACATTTGCATCCTGCGCCTTCCGCCACCCGACGTGCTTGCCGAGCGCATTCCGGAACCATGAGCTTTCCTGCGCCCAAATCGCTTGAGGAAGTAGCCCGCCTGATCGATCACACGCTGCTGAAGCCCGAGGCGTCCCGCCGGGACATTCAACGGCTGTGCCGGGAGGCGCTGCAATGCGGTTTTGCGTCGGTGTGCGTGAATCCGTGGAATGTGGCCGAGTCGGCGAGCCTGTTGCGGGATAGCGCGGTGCGCGTCTGCGCGGTGGTGGGGTTTCCGCTGGGAGCGACGCTGCCCCAGGTGAAGCGCTTCGAGGCGGAGGAGGCCATCCGGCTGGGCGCTAGCGAAATCGACATGGTGATCAACATCGGCGCGCTGAAGTCGGGCGAGGCCGAAGCGTTCGAGTTGGACATGCGCGGCGTGGTGGAAGCGAGCCGCCGCGGCGGCGCGATCACGAAAGTAATTCTCGAAACCGCGCTTCTCACGCAGGATGAAAAAGTGCTCGCCGCGCTGGCCGCCCAGCGGGCCGGCGCGGACTTCGTGAAAACCTCCACCGGCTTCGGTCTCGCGGGCGCCACGGTGGAAGATGTCCGCCTGATTCGAGAGGCCGTCGGCAGCGCGATGGGAGTCAAGGCGGCGGGCGGCGTGCGCACCTGGGATGATTTTCAGAAAATGGTCGCGGCCGGCGCCTCCCGCATCGGAACCAGCTCGAGCGTGGCGATTCTGGAGCAGGCGCGCGTGGCCCTCGCGCCGGGCAATTCCGTCCCCCCGATCTCTTAACGAGTCCCGATCCGGTAAATGTTCGGTTAAAACATCTCTCGAATTGAAATCTCTGATCCGAGCAGGTGAGGCGCGCCTGTTATACTGGGGCGTCGCGCGCCCGCGCCTGGGGATTTGGGACCCCGAACACGCAACCGCGCGAGGTGACGCTCGTCCAAATTCTAATGGATCCGATCAAACCGAATCCGGCGCTGGAAATCCCTGCGGAGACGCTGGCGGTCCTCGCGGAGATCAGCCACGAGATCAACTCTTCGCTCAACCTGGACCACGTCCTGACCGCCGCCGCGGCGCAGGTGAAGCGGCTGATTGATTATGAAATTTTCTCCGTCCTGCTGATTGAGACGGGCACGAACAATCTCTACGTGCGCTTCGCCATTGGCCATCGCCCCGACGTGGTCGAGCACTGGCGCATTCCCGTGGGGGACGGCATCATCGGCGTGGCGGCGCAGACGGGCCAGGCCATTCGCGTCGGGGACGTGCTGAAGGACCCGCGCTATCTGCCGGCGGCCGACGAGGTCCGCTCGGAACTGGCCGTGCCGCTGGTGGTCGGCGGGCGGGTGATCGGCGTCATGGACATCGAGAGCCGCGAGCCGGATTACTTCACGCCCGCCCAGCAGACGATTCTGACGCTCGTCGCCAGCCGCATCGGGACCGCGGTGGAAAACGCGCGGCTGTTCGAAAACACGCAGAAGCAGGCCGAAACGCTGCTCCTGCTGAATGAAATCGGCCGGGAAGCCAACGCCACGCTGCAAGTCGAGGAGGTGCTGCGCCGCGCCGCCGAACTGGCCAAGCGCCTGATCGACTACCAGATCTTCAGCATTCTGCTCTACGACGACGCGGCGGACGTCTTCCGCCACCACGTCACGGTGAAATTCGGCCAGCGCGTGCAGGAGAAGTCCGTCGTGCCGGCGCGCGAAGGGATCGTCGGCGCGGCGGCAAAACTGCGCCGGGCGGTGGTGGTTCCCGACGTCACGCTGGACCCGCGCTACCTCATGGTGAATCCGGAGACGCGCTCCGAGCTGGCCGTGCCCATGGTGTACAAGACGCGCGTCGTCGGCGTGATGGACCTTGAGAGCCCGCAGTTGAACTATTTCACGCCTGACCACGTCCAGGTGCTCTCGATCCTGGCGGCACATCTGGCCGTCTCCATCGAAAACGCGCGGCTCTACGAGCAACTGGCGCGGGAAGAGGGCCGCATGGAGCGCGATCTAAGCGCCGCCCGGCGCATTCAAGGGGCGCTGCTGCCCCGGCTGCCGGGCTCGGAGTTCGGCCTGGACATCGCCGCGCGCGTCGTCTCTTCGCGCGAGCTGAGCGGCGACCTCTACGACTTTTTGCGCTACGGCCCGCAGGATCTCGGCATCGCCCTGGGCGACGTCAGCGGGAAGGGAAGTGCGGCGGCGCTCTATGGCGCGGTGGCCGTCGGAACGCTCCGCAGCCTGGGTTCGCTGAAGCCGCGGCCCGCGCACATGCTCCGCGCGGTCAACGGATTCCTCGGGGAACGGCTCATTGAGGGCCGCTTCATGACCCTCTGCTTCGCCACCTGGAGCCGCCGCCAGAACCGGCTGCGCATTGCCAATGCCGGACAGGAGCAGCCGCTGCTCTACCACGGAGGACGCTGCGAGAAGATTCAGCTGACTGGTTTTCCCCTGGGGATTTTCGAGGAAGCGACGTATGACGAGCGCAGTTTTATTCTCGAGCCCGGCGAAATCGTGGTGTTTTATTCCGACGGGATTGGAGACGCCCAGAACCGGTCCGGAGCGTTCTTCGGCTACGAAGGCATCGCGCGGATGGTGACCGAACATCACGGTTTGCCGGCCAACGGTATCGCCGACCGCATTCTCGATGAGGTGGACGCCTTTTGCGGCGGACTGCATCCCGTCGACGACCGCGCGGTGATCGTGCTCAAGGTGCAGTGACGGTCCGCCGAGGATCGTCATCCTGAGCGACCAACGGGAGCGAAGGATCTCTCCTGTGTTAGCGTGTCCGGCCGGTCAAACCCGAGGCGCGCTTAGCGTTCTCCCCAGCGGAGCTTGCTCCGCAGGATTTCGAAGTAGGTCTTGTTGGGCGGGCGGACAAGTATCACCCGGTGGGGCGACTTCGCGACGCGGATGCGGTCGCGCGGGTAGAGCTGAAAGCCGATTTGCCCATCCAGCGTGACGTACACGGGCTCCTCCGCTGCCGCAAAATCCACCTCGATCTGGGCCGTGTCGGGGACCACCAGCGGGCGGTTCGTCAGCATGTGCGGGCAGATGGGTGTGATCACGAACGCGTCCAGCTCGGGATCGATGATCGGTCCGCCCGCCGCCAGCGAGTAGGCCGTCGAGCCGGTGGGCGTGGCGATAATCAGTCCGTCGGCACGGTAGCGGCCCACGTGGTTGCGATCCACGTAGACGTCGAAGTCCAGCATGCGCGCCAGCGTCGCTTTGTTGGCCACCGCGTCGTTTAACGCGGTTTGGTGTTCAGTGGCGTGTCCGGCGCGGTGGATCTCCGCATCCAGCATCATGCGCTCGCTGGTGCGGTGCTTTCCGGCGATCACCTGTTCGAGCAAGGGATACATCTCGTCGAGCGTCACGCTGGTCAGAAATCCCAGGCCGCCCAGATTGACCGCCAGGATCGGCACGTTGTGCCCATGAAGCGCCCGCGCCGCCGAGAGCAGCGTCCCATCGCCCCCGAGCATGATCAGCAGGTCCACCTTTTCGGCCAGGGCGTCGCGCGCCACCGATGGCTGGGCCGGGTCGAGACACTCCTGCGTCTCCTTGTCCACCAACACGTCGATCTTCCGCTCGCGCAGCCACGCGATAAGCGGCGGCACGACGGAGGACACCATGTCCCGGACGGGCTTGCAGATGATGCCAGCGGTGCGAATCATATCGTTGGAGGCAGCATTGTATTCCACTCGCGGCGTCGTGCGTGCAGAAAAAACTCCTGGTTGCCTTGGGTGCCGGGCAGCCGGCTGGGCCGCACGCCCAGGATCTCCAGCCCCGCGTCCGCCGCAGCCGCGGAGACGCGCTCGATGGCCTTCTGATGCAGCGCGGCATCGCGGACGATCCCGCCCTTGCCGACCTCGCGCTTTTCCAGCTCGAATTGCGGCTTGATCAGAATCAGGAACTCCGCGCCGGGCGCCGTCACGGCCACCACCGCGGGCAGCACCTTGGTCACGGAAATGAACGACACGTCCATGGCCACAAATTCGGCGGGCTCGGCGAGATCGTCCGGGCGCAGATAGCGCGCATTGCGTTCCACGGTGACCACGCGCTCGTCGCGGCGCAGCTTCCAATCGAGCTGGTCGATGGTCACGTCCACCGCGTACACTTTGCTCGCACCATGCTGCAGCAGGCAATCGGTGAATCCGCCAGTCGAGCTGCCGGTGTCCAGGCAAATCCTGCCCTGCGGGTTAGCGCCGAAATCTTCCAGCGCGCCTTCGAGCTTCAGCCCTCCGCGGCTGGCGTAGCGGAGCGTTTCCCCGGCAATTTCCAGCCGGACATCTCGGGCAACCTGGGTGCCGGCCTTATCGGCGCGCACGCCATTGACGCGCACCTGCCCGGCCAGAAGGAGTGCCTGCGCGCGCTCGCGCGAGGGCGCCAGGCCCCGCTCGACAAGCAGCACGTCCAGCCGCGTCTTGCCCGGCTTGGCCGGTTTCTGCAACTTCGGCCCCGAAGCGTTGGGTCCGGCATGTGTCGGGCGATGGACCAAAGGAAACCTCGAAGTTGCGATCCCTCCTCTTGGCAAAGCACAAAGAAGGAGAGATTCCTCGTCGCTTCGCTCCTCGGAATGACAAGCCCAAGGAGTTTTTCAACAAGCTGCTAAGACCGTCGTGCGACGAGAAACTGCGCCAGTTGCCGCAGCCGCGCGGCGCGTTCGCCAAAGGCGTCCAGCTCCGCGAGCGCCCGCGCTTCCAGTTCCGCCGCAATGGCGCGCGACTTTTCCAGGCCGTAGAGCGCCGGGTAGGTGGCCTTCTGCTGGGCCTGATCTTTTCCGGCGGTCTTTCCAAGCGCGGCGGAGGATTCCTCCACGTCCAGGACGTCATCCACCACCTGAAAGGCCCAGCCGATCGTGTCGCCGAATCGCCGCAGTCGTTCGACGTCCTCGCTGGCAGCGCCACCGGCGATGGCTCCGCCCACGATCGCGCCGCGAATCAGCGCGGCGGTCTTCGAGCGGTGGATGTATTCCAGCGTGGCGGCATTGACGGGCTTGCCCTCGCCTTCGACGTCCGCCACCTGGCCGCCCACCATCCCGTTGACCGTGCCGGCGGCGGCGGCGATTTCGGAAATGACGCGCACGCGGCGCTCCGGATCGAGCGGGGCGCCCGCCAGGGTCTGAAACGCGAGCGTCAGCAGGGCATCGCCCGCCAGGATGGCCATGGCCTCGCCAAAGACTTTGTGATTGGTGGGCTTGCCACGGCGCAGGTCGTCGTTGTCGAGCGCGGGCAAATCGTCGTGGATCAGCGAATAGGTATGGATGAATTCGAGCGCGCAGCCCGTTTGGACCGCCGCGGCGAGATTTTCCGTGAACATCCGCGCCGCTTCCAAGCACAGCACGGGGCGGACCCTCTTGCCGCCCGCAAAGACGCTGTAGCGCATGGCGCGATGGATCGAGGACGGCGGCGTGGTCTCCGCGGGGAGGATCTGTTCGAGCGCCGCCTCGATGGCGGCGTGATCCGCGGCGTAAAAATCGGGGAGCTTCATGCCTGCGGCTGGGCCGCAGCCGGACGAACCATTGAATGGGAAACGACGCGGCGGCTACGAGGATTCATCTTCGGCTTCGAACGGCTGCGCCGCGATCTTGCCGTCCGCTTTCTTTAGGAGAATTTCGACGCGGCCTTCCGCCTCTTCGAGCTGCTTCTGGCAGTCGCGCGAGAGCTTCACGCCTTCCTCGAACAGCTTCATGGCCTCGTCCAGAGAAAGGTCGGTGTTCTCAAGGCGTTTTACGACCTCTTCCAGTCGCACGAGCGATTTTTCGAAATCGCCCTTGCGCTGGGGTTCGGCTGGTTTGCTCGCTGCTGAATTCATAGCGCCTCGTCCCACGCGTCCGGCCCCCGTTTTGGATCGTGACCGCCGGGCGCCGGATCGAAAGTGCATTCTAGCGCACGTGGGAGAACCTCAACAATGCCCTTGTGCATGGGGCGCAGTTTGCTGAAATCGGGGCTCGCTGTGCTCCGTGTTCGACGAGACGCCTTGCGCGTCCGTGCCGGAAGTTGCACAATCAGTTCGTGCCTTTCGAATTCACGACATCGTGCCTCAAGGACTCGACCGATCTCCTGCATAGCTACAAGAAACTGGGCGAACGAGCCATGGCACAGGCGCCCGACGCTGCCCTGACCACGACCATGGACGCGGAATCGAACTCCATCGCCATTATCGTCAAGCACCTGGCTGGCAACATGCGTTCGCGCTGGACAGACTTCCTGACCGCCGACGGCGAAAAGCCGGATCGCAACCGCGACACCGAATTCGAAGCCGCGCCGCAGACCCGCGCCGAGATCCTGGAGATGTGGGAGGCCGGCTGGAAGCGCGTCTTTGACGCCCTCGCGCCGCTCACCGACGCCGACCTCGCCCGCACAGTGCGGATCCGCAACGAAGCCCATTCGGTGATGCAGGCCATTCATCGCCAAGTCACGCACTATGCCTACCACGTCGGTCAGATCGTGTACTTGGCAAAGTATTTTGCCGGCGAACGCTGGGCTTCCTTGAGCATCCCGCGCGGGAAGTCCGCCGAGTATAACGCCCGCCTCATGCCGGGCGCGGGCACACCTTGGCCGCGTTAGCGTTCCCTTTGCGGTGAGCTACATGGGCTGCATACGCCTGCGGATTTCTCCCCCGAAGGCGCGGCTCCTGATAAAATCGCCCCGGATGGCAACCTTGGTGAGTCCCGCGCACGTATTGTCCGCCCGGCAGGCCGCTGCGTCTTCCGAAAGGGAAGCGCGCTGCGCCGGCGGCTTTCCGGTGAGGGCCACAGCCCGATGACCGCCCTGCACATCTTCGGCATACTGTGCCTGATCGGCATGAACGCCTTTTTCTCCGCGGTGGAGTTTTCGCTGGTGGCGGTCCGGCTTTCGCGTGTGCGCCAGCTGGTCGAGAAGGGCGACCCGCGCGCCCGGATTGTCGAGCATCTTCTCGGCGACCTCGGCCGCGTCGTCTCCGGCGTGCAGGTGGGGATCACCATCGCCAGCCTTTCGCTTGGCTACCTGGGCCAGATCACGCTGGCCGGGATTCTCCAGCCGTTCCTTCTGATTCTGGCGCGTCCCTGGGCGGGCGTGCTCGCCCACATAATCGCGCTCGTCCTCGTATTCGGATTCCTCACCTTCCTGCAGGTCGTCTTCGGCGAACTGGTTCCGAAGACCCTGAGCCTGGCCCGCGCCGAGCGCGTCGCCTTGCTGGTTGCTCGGCCGTTCCACTGGTTCCTCAACACGTTCAGCTGGACGATCGATCTTCTCGATGGCTTCGCGGAAAAAATCGTTGGCGCGCTCGGCGTGGTGGCGCCGCACAGCCACACGCTGGTGCGTTCCGCCGAAGAGTTGCACGTGATGATTCAGCAGGCGCTCGAACGCGAGCTTCTGCCCGCCGCCGAGGTGCGCTTCGTGCAGAATGCGATGGAGCTGGGCAAGGTGGAGGTGCGCGAAATCATGGTGCCGCGCCCGGATATGCACGTGCTGCCCGTCGAAGCCAACCTCGATGAGTCGATGAAGATGTTCGCCACCACGCAGCGCTCGCGCATCCCCGTCTACGAGGGTTCCGTCGACCACATTCTCGGCTTCGTGCACATCAAGGACTTGATCTGGGTTCTGCTCGACCGCGCGCGCCGCGTGGACGAGCATCTGCCGGTTCCTCCGTTTCAACTGAAAACACTCGTGCGCGACGTGCTGATCGTGCCCGAAACCAAGCCGGCCAGTGAACTCCTCCTCGAATTCCGCGCGCGCCGCACCGGCTTGGCCATGGTGGTGGACGAGTTCGGAAGCATTTTGGGCCTGGTGACGCTGGAAGACATCCTCGAGCAGATGGTGGGGGAGATTCACGACGAGTTCGACGTGGTCGAGCGCCCGCAACTCCTTCCCGACGGCTCCATGGTGTTTGACGCCGCCATCAACGTCCGCGACCTTGCGGCGCAACACAACATCCTGTTGCCCGACGACCCCTCCTATGAAACCGTGGGAGGATTTGTCCTGAGCCGCCTGGGCTTCATCCCCCGCGGCGGCGAAAGCTGCGAAGCCGAGGGCTACCGCTTCACCGTTCTGGAAATGGACCGCAAGCGCGTTTCCCGCGTGAAGATCAAGCCGCTCCGCGAGGCGGCGCCTGGGTCGTCCGTCACTTCCGGGGAAGCTCCGGCACCCCCCGCGGCGCAGGCGCCTCCCGCCGGCCCCGAAGCGGGCGCAGCGGCGCGAGCAGCTGCAGGTACTACGAAGGGACGTCGCCACCGGGTGCCGCACCAATGATTCGCTATCTTTCGGTGCGCTGCCTGCTGGCGCTTCCGGCGCTCTGGCTGATTGTCACCATGGTCTTCCTGCTGGCGCACATTGTCCCGGGCGATCCCGTGCAGCAGATGCTGGGCGAAGGCGCGCGCGCCGAGGATTTGCAGCAGCTCCGGCACGCGCTGGGGCTGGACGTGCCGGTGGGCACGCAATACGTCCGCTACCTGGGAAACATTCTGCGCGGCAATTTGGGCGAATCGTTCCGCTTCCGCGAGCCGGTCACGCGCGTGATCCTGTCGCACTATCCCGCGACGCTGGAACTGGCCATCGTCGCGCTGCTGGTCTGCGCGGCCATCGGCATCCCGGCGGGGCTGCTGGCGGCCTCGCGCCGCGGCAGCTCCACCGACCACGCCATCGGCGTGCTCACCCTGTTCGGGCTGTCGGTGCCCAACTTCGCGCTCGGCCCCGTGCTCATTCTCGTCTTCTCGGTGATTCTCGGCTGGCTCCCGGTTTCGGGGCGCGGCGGGCTGGCGCATTTGGCGTTGCCGGCGATCACGCTGGGCGCGGCGCTGGCGGCCATCCTCACGCGCATGGTGCGCACGTCAGTGATCGAGGAGCTTTCCAACGACTACGTCCGCACGGCCCGCGCCAAGGGACTTTCCGAGCGCGCCGTGTTGCTCCCCCACGCCTTCCGCCACGCCTTTCGCAACGCGCTGATCCCGATTCTCACCATCCTCGGCCTGCAGTTCGGCACGCTGCTGGCGGGCACCATCGTCACCGAGACGATCTTTTCCTGGCCGGGCATCGGGCGCCTGACGGTGCAGGCCATTGGCGCGCGGGACTATCCGCTGTTGCAGGGCTGCATTCTCCTGATTGCGGTTTCCTACGTGCTGGTCAATCTGTTGACGGATCTGGCCTGCGGCCTGGCCGATCCGCGGGTGCGGCTGGAATGAGCGGGGCAGGAGACTTCTTCCGCCAGAGCGGACCGGGGCGCTGGGGACTCGCGCTGACGGTTGTTCTGCTCGCGCTGGCACTGGCCGCGCCGTGGCTCGCTCCCGCCGATCCCACCGCCCAAAATCTGGCGGCGCGTCTGGCCGGGCCGAGCGGAGCGCACTGGATGGGCACCGACGCGCTGGGGCGGGACATTTTGTCGCGCATATTGTTCGGCGCGCGCGTCTCCATCTTCGTGGGGATCAGCGTGGTCTTCGGAGCGGGATTGGCCGGGCTGGCGATCGGTTCGCTGGCAGGCTATTGCGGCGGGTGGTTCGACCGGGTGGTCAACGTCGTGCTGATCAACGCGTTTCTCTCGTTCCCGGGAATTCTTCTGGCCATCGCCTTCGCCGCGTTTCTCGGGCCGGGCATCGGGAAAGTGATTCTTGCGCTGGTCGTCACCGGATGGGCGGGCTATGCGCGGCTGGCGCGCGCGCAAATCCTGCAGGCCCGGGAGATGGAATACGTTCTGGCGGCGCGCTCGCTGGGAGCGTCGCCCGCGCGCATTCTCCTGCGGCATCTATTACCGAACATTTTGCAGCCCGTGCTGGTGCAGGCCACCATCGGCATGGCCGGCGCGATTCTGGCCGAATCGACGCTCAGCTTTCTCGGCGTGGGCGTTCTGGCGCCGAGGCCCAGCTGGGGCGCCATGCTCAACGACGCGCGCAGCCATCTGTTCGACGCGCCGCATATCGTGATTTTTCCGGCGCTGGCCGTGATGGCCGCCGTCCTGGCCTTTAATCTCCTGGGCGACGCGCTGCGCGATTGGATGGACCCCCGCCTGCGCTCCTACCTCATCGTCACGTCGTTGACGCGCTAGCCCGCGCTTCTCGCCAGAACTCAATCGAGGTTCAAGCAGCCCCGGATTAATTCAGGATGCAGTTTCTTGCTGTTTGTTCCGTAGGGACATCCCGCGTGATCCGCGGGACCGTGCTGCCTTCCGCAAGCAGGGAAGTCTACGCGGTGGCGTCGAGGACCACGATGGGCTGATAGGTGCGGGGAACCACGGCTTCAGCGATGGCGATCAATTTCCCGTGCTGATTGAAGACGCGCAGGCGCGCCGGCTTCCAGTCGCCCGAGTCGAGTTCGGCGGGCGCTCCCTGGGCCACGATCACTTGGCCGGGCTGAATCTGCGCCAGCGGCACGTTGAATTTCGCGCCGTGCAGCACGCGCTTCTCCACGATCGGCAACACCGTGGTGCGCGGCAATTCCCCCAGCAGGTTTTCCAGGGGGATGACGCGCGCCGCGAGTTTGCCGGTCTTGGCGTCTTCGGCGAGGTCGGCGAGGGGCACGGCATGGTCGAGCGTAAACTCGCCGACGGCGGTGCGCGCGATCTCGGCCAGGTGCGCGCCGGCTCCGTGCCGCTTTCCCATATCGTGCGCCAGCGATCGGATGTAGGTGCCCGAGCCGCACTCCACGACGAACCGCGCCACCGATCCTTCGATGCCGGTCAGGCGGAATTCATAGACTTCCACCTCGACTGGTTCGAGGTTCACGGGCTTGTTCTTTCGCGCGAGTTCATGCGCCGGGCGGCCGTGAATTTTCTTGGCGGAAAAGGGCGGAGGCGTTTGCTGGATTTTTCCCAGAGATTCCGCGGCCATGGCCTGCAGTTGTGCGGCATCGAGCGCCGGCGCCGTATCGGGGCCGAGCGCCTCGCCATCGGCGTCGTAGGTGTTGGTGGCGAATCCGAAGCGGAAGGCGCAGGCATAGCGCTTGCGCCGGCCGACGTAGAAGCGCGCCAGGCGTGTGGCACGGCCCAGCGCCAGCACCAGAACGCCGGTCGCCAGTGGGTCCAGCGTGCCCAGGTGGCCGATCTGCCGGAATCCGACCAGCCGGCGCACCGCTTCGACCACGTCATGCGAAGTTCTTCCCGTCGGTTTGTCCACGACGAGAATTCCATCGAGCGGCGGAGGTTGTGGTGTGCGAGGCATAAAGTCAGTGAAAGCTATTTCATCCTTTTTGTGGATTGCGATTTTTCAGCTGGTTCCGAGATGCCCGCGGCAGCGGGCGCGGCAATTCTTCCGCCGGCCAGGGCGCTACGGTTTTTCCTGGCCGCTTACTTTGCGCAGGAGTTCGTCGATGTGCCGGCCGTACTCTTCGGATTCGTCGGACAGAAACAGCAATTCGGGCGCGCGCCGCAATTGCAACCGCTCGACCAGTTCGTGGCGGACGTATCCCGCGGCGGCCTTCAATCCCTTGAGCGCCTCGGCGCGTTCCTCCTTGGAACCCTCCAGCTGCACGAACACGCGCACCGTGCGCATGCCCGGAGGCACGCGCACTTCCGTGACGTTGAGCACGCAGGCCAGCCGCGGGTCCTTCAATTCACCCGCCAGCATCAGGTCGACCTCGTTCCGGATCTCCTCCGCAATGCGTTCCGTGCGATGTCCCGCGACCGTCATTCGCCGTCCTCGAAATATTCAATCGTATGCGAGACCAGGTCCCGCCCCAGCAGCCGCTCCGATTCGGCGGCAATGGCGTCGAGCGATTCCTCCAGGTGCTTCCCGTCGCCCGAAATGCTCACCACGCCGACGCGCGCGCGCTGCCACAGTTCCTGGTGATCGAGTTCCGCGACGGCCACGTTGTAGTGGGCGCGCAGACGGTCCTTCAGGCTGCGGAGCACTTGCCGCTTGTCCTTGAGCGAACGCGCATCCGCGATGTGAATTTCCAGCGTGAGGAGGCCGATCGGCATGAGCGCCCCATCCAGATTCAACGGGAACGGGTGAACCGAATCCTGGTTTCCGTGTGCCGTCCGGCCGGGCCGGATGTTTCCGCCCGGCATGAGCATCCAAAAAGTTTCCGCCGCGCGGTCAGCTGCGCCGCGCTTCCTCGGCGTTTGCCGCGCGCCCGGCCCCGACCGTCTCCAGGGGCGCCGACTTTTCCATCTTGAAGCATTCCAGGACGTCGCCCACCTTGACGTCGTTGAAATTGGAGATGCCCACGCCGCACTCGAATCCCGTGCGGACCTCGTTGACGTCTTCCTTGAAGCGCCGCAGGGAGATAACCCGGCCCGTATAGACCACTGCGTTATCGCGCAGCACGCGCACCTCGGCGTCGCGCTTCATGATGCCGTCCTGCACCGAGCATCCGGCGATCATGCCGGCGCCCTTGACGCGGAACGTGTTGCGGACTTCCGCGCGGCCCAGGGAAACTTCCTTGATCACCGGCGCGAGCAATCCGGCGACGGCCTTCTTCAGTTCGTCGAGCAGTTCGTAGATGATGGTGTGCTGGCGGATGTCGACGCCTTCGCGCTGCGCCAGATCGGAGGCCTTGCGCTCCGGCCGCACGTTGAACGCCACGATGATCGCGTTGGACGCCGACGCCAGCAGCACGTCGGTTTCCGACACCGCGCCCACGCTGGCCTGGATGATTTTCACCTTCACCTGATCGGTGGAAACCTTCGGCAGCATCTCGTTGAGCACTTCGACCGAGCCCTGGACGTCCGCTTTGATCACCACCGGCAGTTCCTTCACTTCGCCGGTGAGCAACTGCTCGTGCAATTGGTCGAGCGTGAGCCGGCCGGACGCCGCGGTCCTGGCCAGCGAGGCCTCGCGCTGCTTGCCCTGCCGGTATTCGACGATGTGGCGGGCCTTGGCTTCGTCCGCCACCTGGAACTGGTCGCCCGCTTCCGGGACGCCCTGCAAGCCCAGCACTTCAACTGGTGTGGACGGCTCGGCCTGCTTGATGGGCTGGCCGCGGTCGTCGAACATGGCGCGCACCTTGCCGTACACCGCGCCGACGACGAAGACATCGCCGATGCGCAGGGTGCCGTTTTGCACCAGCATCGTGGCCACGGGTCCGCGGCCTCGGTCCACGCGCGATTCCAGCACGGTGCCGCTGGCCGGCGCATCCGGATCGGCCTTCAGCTCCGCCTTCAAGTCGCCCATGTCTCCGACCAGCAGAATCATTTCGAGCAGCCGGTCGAGATTCTTTTTCGTCTTGGCCGAGACCTCGACCATGACCGTCTTGCCGCCCCAATCCTCGGGCATCAGTTCGCGGTCGGCCAATTGCCGTTTCACGCGCTCGGGCTGGGCCTCGGGCTTGTCGATTTTGTTGATGGCCACGATGATGGGAACGCCCGCCGCTTTGGCGTGGGCGATGGCTTCCTCGGTTTGCGGCATCACGCCGTCATCGGCGGCGACGACCAGGACCACGATGTCGGTGACCTTGGCACCGCGCGCGCGCATCCGCGTGAAGGCCGCGTGGCCGGGAGTGTCGATGAAGACGATTCGGCGGTGGTTCACATGCGCTTCGTACGCGCCGATGTGCTGCGTGATTCCGCCGGCCTCTCCCGCGGCCACTTCGGTGGTGCGGATGGCGTCGAGCAGGCTGGTCTTTCCGTGGTCCACGTGGCCCATGACGGTCACCACGGGCGCGCGCGGCTGGAGGTTTCCGGTCCGCTCTTCCTTGATCTTTTCTTCCTGGATGATCTGTTCTTCGAACGTGGCCACGTGCACGACGCCGTTGAACGCCTCGGCCAGGCTTGTGGCCGTGGGCACGTCGAGCGCCTGGTTGATGCTGGCGAAAATTCCGCGGTCGAGAAGCGTCTTCAGCAAATCCTTGGCGCGAATATCCAGTTTCTCGGCGAGTTCGCGAACGGTGATGCCTTCGGTGACGGTGATATCGCGCGGCTCGCGCACCACCGGCGCCACCGGCTCGGCCATGGCCGCGCGGCCGGGTCCCGCGCCGGCGCGGGTCCGCACCGGATGAAGCCGGCGTTCGCCTTCGGCAAACCGCTTTTCAATGAGTGGCCGCCCGCGACCCGTGGGAGGCTTGCGCGCATACAGAGGCTTTCCGGGCTCCGCTTTGGGAATCCCGCCCAGGCCAGGTCCTCCGGGCTTGGGTCCGCCCATGGGTTGGCCGGGCCGGGGCCCGCCGGGACGCTGTGGAAATCTCGACGGAGGGGCACCGGGACGCGGCGGACCTCCCGGCCGGATCTGGCCGGGTGCGGCAGCGGGACGCATCCCTTGGGGAGCATACGGCCGCTGACCCGGCGCTGGCTGTCCGGGGCGTACGGGAAATCTTTGGCCTGTCGGCGGAGCACTAGGAGGCCTAGGCGCACCCGGCGCAGGTGCCGTCGGAGCAGCTGAAGGTGGGGCTCCCGCCGGACGCGGTGCCACAGGCGCTCCCGGCCTTCCGGGCGCGGCCGCAGGAGCTGCCGGGCGTACAGGTGCTGGAATCTTGGGAGTTGCTGGGGCGCCTGGGGCCGCAGGTGCCGGTGCCGCGGGCTTCGCGGCCACAGGATGAGCTGCGGGTGCAGCAGCCGGAGCCACCGTCGGACGCAGAGGAGCGGCTGCCCCTGGCGCAACCCCAGGGCCTGCCGGAGCCTTCACGGGCGCGGCTGCGACGACCGGTGCTCCCGGCACACCCGGCGCAGGCGGTGCCACAGGCTTCGCCGCTGCCGGCGGGGCCGCTTTGGGCTTGGCGGCAGCCGATTTCTTTGCTTCTTCCGCCGCAGCTTCCTGGGCGGCGAGGTC
Organism: Terriglobia bacterium; assembly: GCA_020072765.1. Classification (GTDB taxonomy): domain Bacteria; phylum Acidobacteriota; class Terriglobia; order Acidiferrales; family UBA7541; genus Palsa-295. Next base: position 2,573 of record JAIQGD010000024.1, on the reverse strand, counting down.
GTGGAAGTGTTTCCGGGCCAGTTCGGCGTGCTCGATGTCCAGGGAACTCGAGTGCGTCTTCTTTTCCTGAACGCCGATCTCGGGAAGGTAATCGATCAGCACCTTGGCCTTGATCTCGAGTTCCCGCGCCAGCTCGTTGATACGAATTTGATTGATCTCGGACATGAGCTCCTGTTTTTACTGCCCTGCTTTTTCCGCCGAATCTTCGGCTTCCCCGGACTGGGGCGTCTCCGCCGTCTCGGGAGTTTCGGGTGTTTGTTCGGCCTCTGAGGTTTCGCCGGACTCTGCCACCGCCAGGGCTTCCGGTGCGCCTTCGGCAGGGGCCTCTACGGCAGGCTCGCCTTCGACAGGCGCTTCTAGTGCGTGCTCGCTCTCGGCCGGCGCCGCGGTGGCCAGCGTTTCCAGCGCCTCGAAATAGGCCGCGACCGCCTGGTGAATCTTCTCGACCATTTTCTCGCCGATGCCCGGAATCTCGATCAGCTGCTCGGGAGTCATGTCGGCCAGTTTTTCGACCGAGGTGACGCCGGCCGCTTCGAGCTTCTCGATGGTTTTGGGCCCCACGCCCTGGAGCACGGAAAGAGCCGTGCCGGGAGCGGTGAGCGCGGCCATCTGCGCTTCGATCTCGCGCCGCTTTTCCTCTTCGCTCTTGATGTCGATGTTCCAGCCGATCAGCTTGCTGGCCAGGCGAACGTTTTGTCCCTTTTTGCCTATGGCCAGGGAGAGCTGCGTATCCTCGACGATCACTTCCAGGCTCCGCGTTTCCGGGTCCACGATCTGCACGCGGGTGACTTTCGCCGGGCTCAGCGCCTTCTGCGCGAATGTCACCGTGTCTTCGTTGTAGGGAATGATGTCGATTTTCTCGCCGCGCAGCTCGCGGATGATCGACTGCACGCGCATGCCCTTCATGCCCACGCAGGCGCCCACCGGGTCGACGTCCTTGTCGCGGCTTTCGACGGCGATCTTGGTGCGCTCGCCGGCTTCGCGCGCCACGGCGCGGATCTGCACCGTGGCGTCGTAAATTTCCGGCACTTCCATTTCGAACAGGCGCTGCACCAGGGCGGGGTCGGCGCGCGAAACCACCACTTGCGGCCCCTTGGCGGCCCGCTCGACCGCGCGAATCGTGACGCGCAGGCGGTCGCCCACGTTGTAGGTTTCCAGGCGCGATTGCTCGCGCTTGGGCAGGCGCGCTTCGGTCCGGCCCATGTCCACGATGATGTCCGGCCCTTCCATGCGCTTGACGATGCCGTTGACCAATTCCCCGACGCGCGTGTGAAACTCGTTGTAGATGGTGTCGCGCTCGGCCTCGCGCACCTTCTGCAAAATCACCTGCTTGGCCGTCTGGGCCGCAATGCGTCCCAGCACCTCGGTCGGCCGCGCTTCAATGATCTCGCCGCCAACCTCGATCGCCGGATTCTGCTTGCGAGCCTCGGAAAGAGAGATCTCCCGCAGCGGGTCGGACACTTCCTCGACGACCGTGTGCACCGAATACACGTCCACATGGCCCGTCTCGGGATTGAACTTCGAGCGGAGGTCTTCCTCGGTGCGGTAGTATTTCCGCGCAGCCACCACCATCGCGTCTTCAATGGCCGCGACGATGATCTCCGGTTCGATGTGCTTTTCCCGGCTGATCTGCTCAATTGTCTGGTACAGCAGACTCGCCATTCCCCGTCCCCCTCGGCCCGTTCCAGCTCGACTACAGTTCCACCACCAGGTTCGCTTTGCGAATCCCGGCGTATGGCACGTCGATCTCCGCGCCCTTCACGGCGAGCTTCACGACCCCTTCCGCGTAGCCCGCCAGGCGGCCTTCCAAAAATTGCTGCTTTCCGACTGGCTCGTTCAGCCAGATATGCGCCAGGCGTCCGACGAAGCGCTCGTAATCGGCCGGCTTGAGCAGCTTACGGTCCAGACCGGGCGAACTTACCTCCAGCACATAGGCCGGCCCCGGCACCAGATCCTCAACATCCAGGAGCACGCTCAGTTGCTGGCTGACGCGCTCGCAGTCCTTGTGGCTGACCCCCAGGCCCTCGGGGTTTCCCGGGCCGGGCAAGCGGTCCAAATAGACCCGCAGCAGCCGTTGCTTGCCGATCTTCCACTCGACGTCGAAGATATCCAGGCCCTCGGATCGGGCCACTCTCTCCGCCGCTTCTCGAATCCGTCCCAGGTCCATGCTCAAGTCCCAGCGGTGCTTATCCCTGGGAGGGATGCCCAGCGCCCCGCTCCAGGTGTGGCCGCCAACAAAAAAGTGGGCTCGCGCCCACTGGTTCGTGCGACCCATTCTGGTTGCGATTCAGTATAGAGTCTTTTATGGCAGAAAGGCAAGACCGCGCCCCGGTTTCCAGTGCCCGCCAATGGGGCACTCAGGGGCGCGTTCTGGTACCATGCCGGTGGTCCGGACCGGCGAGGTCCCCTAGGACACGGCGATGAACCTGCGCGAAGTGGTCGAAAAATATCTGGCGGCCGCGGGGGCCTATGGCCGAACCGTGGCCCTATCGTCGCTGGGCCTTTCGGCCGAAGAGATCGAGAGCGTCTTCAGCCTGTTCGACGAGGACTACCACATCAGCCGGTTCTTTCAC